>CALDOK010000136.1 GCA_937912125.1 uncultured Pseudomonadota bacterium | reverse complement strand
TGTCCGCCTCGACCAGGGGGCGGATCACATGGGTCGGATGTGTCATCGAGGGCTGTGAGCCTCGTGGCTAGTCGTCCTGGTCTTCCAGCTCCCAGGCGGCTTCGGGGGGGAGCTGAGCGATGGCCTGCTCCACGAGCTGCACATGCTCGGTCTCCTCGTCGCGCAGCTCTCGGAACAGCGTGCGGACCTGCTCGTTCTGGACGTGGGGGATGGCCAGGTCGTAGAAGTCATAGGCCTTCTGCTCGGAGGAGAGCGCGATCTGGAAGGCGTGCAGGGTGGACATGTTCCAGCGCACCGCGCCGGCTTCGGGGGCCTCGACGTCGTACAGCGCCGTCTTCTTGACCCGCACCGGCGCGTCGCCGAACAGCGCCTGGCGCCGCTCACTGAGCTCCTGGGCATGCTTGGCTTCGCTGACCACCATCATGCTGAACACGCTCGCCGGATCGTTGGCGCGGGAGTGCCCGAGCTGCGAGGCGAACTGCCGGTAGCGCTCCAGGGCTTCGATCTCGATCAGGATGGCGAGGTCCAGGGCGTCCATGAGGGTCAGCTTGGAGAAATCGAGGGCTACGGGCATGCCGCCTCCGTGGGTGAAGCATTGTCCAGCAAGGTCTAACCGGACCACAGCGCCGCAGGGCCCTCCCATGGTAGTCGCGGCTACCGCCTGCGCATCAGGCCGCGACGGGCCGCTCGTACCAGTTCGAGTCCAGCCTGCGTTGGTGTTCTTCCCGGAGCAGGGCATAGGCCCCGAGATACCCGGCCTCGAGCAGCAGCCGCATGGCCAGCAGATCGGCCTGCAGCTCGTCGGGGGAGAAACGCAGGATGTGCGCGAGCTCGTGGGCGATGAGCACCAGCAGGTGGTCCTCGGTGAACCAGGGCTGCCGCTGCAGGCGGGCGTCGATGACGATGAAAGGCCCAGGCACGTTGCTTCCGTAGACCGAGAACGCGTGGCTGAGCTCGAAGCGCCGCTCGAGCCCCCCTTCGGGCTCCATGATGAACACCAGGATCTCCGGATCCAGGGGACAGGCCATCATCGCTTCACCTCCTGAGGACACTGTGACTCGCCGCTCCTGACGGGACGCAGATCCAGTATCCCCACCAATGACAAGTCATTACAATTCGGATTCTTGCGTCCGAATGATATTCAAGTTAGCGACGGCGAGATTCTCTTTGCGAATCAATCTTGACGCGTCAATACAATGCGGCGCGCTCCGTCTGCTACGGGATCAGCGGGGTCCGTCGGCCTTCGGGTCTGCCCGCTCCAGCGTGGCCAGCCCCTTGAGGAAGCTGCGCAGGAGCTGGTCGCCGCACTCGCGGTAGTGCTTGTGGCCTCGGTTGCGGAACAGCGCGCTGAGCTCCGCTGCGCTCACTGGCAGTCCCCCGGCGATGAGGACCCGGAGCATGTCCTGGTCTCTGAACTTCATCGCGATCCGGAGCTTCTTGAGGATGTCGTTGTTGGTCAGGCCATAGCCGACGCTGGGAGGCCGGGGACGGGTGGGATCGGGGGGGCCGCGGCGGGCGAGGATCAGGCCGTCGAGGGCCCGCTCCAGCTCCCAGGGAGAGCACTCGACCGCGTCCTCGTGCAGCTCGGGCAGCAGCAGGCGGTAGACGTGCTGGGGCGTCACCGGAACGTCCACATGGTTCATCATCTCCGCCATCTGCTCGTCGCGCAGGTCCAGCGCGTAGCGCAAGCGCCTGAGGACATCGTTGGCCTGCATCATGGGGCCTCCAGTCTGCTCGAACGAGCAGGGGTGCTGACCCTATCCTGTCACACCTCGGCAGGGCCTCGTACCTGGTGGGACCAGTGCCAACAGGGCGTGATACGATGCTCCGCGCGGCCTCCTGTCCATGCTGGCGGCGCAGTAGTCGCTACGTGGAGACGTCCATTCCCGCCGCCCTGCCGCTCGAGCTTCCCCCTGCCGCCCGCCCCCGCTCCCGAGGGCGCGGGTCCCTGCGCTGGGGGCGGGGCGGGGTGACGCTGATCTTGCTGCTGGCCACCCTGTTCTCGGCCCTCTCCATGGGCTGCGTCAAGGTGTACCAGCCGGTGTCCGGGCTCAACCGACCCGTGGTGATCGACACCCAGGTCGCCAACTTCCAGGACGTTCGCCTGGCCATCTACTGCCCACCAGGCGATCTGGTGAACGCCGAGGAAGCCAGAGCCCTGTGCCGCAAGGTGGGCTTGCTCTTCGAGAACCAGGGCGCCCAAGTGACCACCTTCAGCTCGGACCGTCGCCATGGGGACGACTCGCTGGGGAACGGCCTGGAGGATGAAGAGGCCGAGCAGGTCAGCGAGCCCGCGCCCATCGATCTGGCCATCGAGCTCCGAGGGCGGCAGGTCCACCAGGCGGTCAACGAGCTGTCATGGGTGCTCTTCATCGGCACCTTCACCCTGGTGCCAGGCGTCTCCGAGTTCACCTTCGCCCAGGACGTCGTCATCCGGGACGCCAGCGGCTTCCTGCTCGTCTCCGACTCCCTCCAGGGGCGGGTCGTGCGCTACTCCGGGGCCGGGATGTGGATCACCAACAAGATCCTCCGCCTCGGCTTACGCGACAAGGAAGACCGGCGCATCGGCGACAAGCCCCACGGCGAGCTCTCCGAGGACTTCTACGGCCAGCTCAGCCAGCTGTTGTTCAACGCCAAGATGCAGTGGCAGGTGCTCCAGGAAGCCGCCCCCGCTGGCAGCGCAGACTAGGGGGCGCAGCATGGAGTGGTACTTCCTGATCTCCCTGGCGCTCCTGCCGTTCGTCTTCGGCCCCGATCCGGCGCCCGGCCTGCGCCGGACCAGGGCCGAGTCCCGCAACCTGATCTGCGAGCGGGTGACCCCCCAGACCGCCGCCCAGCGCTACCCCGGCGAGATCGCCCCAGCCCGCCCCCGGGGCGACTACGTCGAGCGCAGCGTGGTCGTCTGCAATGAGCGGGTGATGCGGCCCGGGCTGCGCAAGGCCCAGGACGAGGCCATCCTGTCGTCGCTCCAGGAGTTGACCTCCGGGTTGGTGGCCACGGCTCACGCCATGCGACCCGACCTGGCAGACAAGACCTGGCTGGTGGAGACCCACCTCACCAGCGGCCCGGTGGCCGCCAAGGTCGCCTTCGCCGTCAAGAACGATCTGGTCCTCCGTGGCCTGGCTGTGTCCGATCGCACGCCCATCCTCGGCTTCGGCGATGTCGATGTCATCACCCGGCTCGAGCCCGAGCAGGCCTACGCCATGGCTTGCAAGCGCTACTTCGCTACGGGCAGCCTGGGCCCCGACCACGCGCTGCTGGCCATCGCAAACCTCGATCCCCGCGAGACCATCCTCCACGCGGGGATCTGCGCTGATGGGCGCTGGGAGTGGGTTCGGTGAAGGCCCTCCTGCTCACGCTGTTCGCTGCCCTGGCCCTCGGTCTGGCGGCGCCGGCGTGGGGCACCACCGCCATCGAGCAGGCCCAGCTGGCCGAGCTGGACCGGCTGCGGGCAGAGGTGGCGGGTCAGGTGCAGCTGTCGGCCTATGACCTCATCGACGAGCTGGTGTACGGCTGGGTGACCGAGCCTGTCTTCGCCGCGCCGACCCCGGTGGTCGTCGTGGGCGTCACGGTCCCTGTGGGGCTGGGCACGGGCCTGCAGGCCTTGGTGGAGAACCACCTGGCGGCCGTGCTGGCCGAGAACCCCACCAGCAACATTCAGCTCGCGCACTGCCCGGCTTGCACCGCGGTGGTGGTGCACGCGGGCCCCGAGGGCACCATCGTCTCCCGCGGCATGGACGATCCCGCGGTGTTGGAGAGCATCGGGGCCGACACCGGCAGGCACGCGCTGTTCATCGACGTGGAGGCCGAGGGCGCGTGGCTCGTGCTGCGGGCCCGGATCACCAGGCTCACGCCGGATCTGCCCATCGTCTGGAGCCACACCATCGCGAGCTCCTCCAGCACGCCCCCGCTGCTGCGCCAGCCGAACGACCTGAAGTCTGCTGCCGAGGCCCGGCAGGAGTACATCGACGCCTTGCACGACCGGGGCTCGCTGGCCATCCCCGTTCGCTTCGTCGTGCGGTCCTACAAAGCCCCCGCCGACCGGGGTGGCGTGCCCCCGCCTCCCTTCCTCTGGCTGCAGTCCGGCGTCGAGCTGGGGGCGAACGACTCGCTGGCTTGGACCTCCAGCATCCTCGTCGGCTACAGCTTCATCCCCCAGGCCTACCAGGGCTTGATGGGCCAGGCCCGGATCAGCCGGCTGCTGACCGGCCGCACCCGCTCCTTGCTCCGACCGGACATCTACGCGTTCGTCGGTGCGGCGGCCATCTCGGTCTGGGGTCCCGCTACGGGCTCGTTCAGGGACCAGAAGCTCAACGCGGACGAGATCATCAGGGACTCGGCGGGCGAGGGGCCTCGCACCACCTTCGGCGCTCTGCAGCTCGGGCTCGACCTCCGCCTGGGCAACCGCATCGGGCTGTCCACCTTCCTCGAGGCCGTCCCGGTCCTCCGCAACTCCAGGAACCTGGGCAGCTACATTCAGGTGGGCTCCATCGGATTCCAGACCTGGGGTACGGAGGTGACCGTTTGTTTCTGAGGCTGGCGATCACCGTGCTGCTCCTGCTGGCTGGCGTCGCCCACGCCGACACGGACACCACCCGCTACTCCCTCGATCGCCTCGAGGAGATCCTCGAGCTGCGCATCGAGGATGGTCACCTGTCTCCTCAGGACGTGATGCCCGCGCTCCTCGTCAGCGCACAGCCTCGGTACGAGGCGTCCCAGGATTGGTATGCCACGCGCGTCATCCAGGTGCTGGAGGGCGCCTTCGGCTCCAGCGGTCTGCGTCTGTGCGAGGCTTGCATGGCGCCGCGGACCTTCGTCGACGGCGGCTCGTTGAGCTACCAGGCCGGCCCTGTCGGGCTCGCCGAGGTCCAGCGACTCGACGAGCAGAGTCGGGGCACGGCGCAGCCTGCGCGGTCGGCCATCTGGGTCGATGAACACCGCGGCGGCGTGGCCATCCGCATCGTCGACCTCAGCAATGCCCGGGTGCTGTTCGCCCAGAACATCGACCCCAACCTGGTGGAGAACAAGAACACCAGGCGGATGTACACCCTGAGCGAGGAGCTCGAGCGGCGGGCGCGGGGGGACAGCCTCACCCAGGCCTTCGTCGATCTCGCGCTCTACCCGGGCCAGCACATCTCCATCGACTGGACCGAGCAGTGGGGGCTCACGAACCAGAACCTGTCCGGCGTGACCCTCAGCGTGCTCGACCCTGTCGTGGGCATCGGGGCTTCCCACTACCGCTGCATCGACTTCGTCAATGTCCTGGTGGGCGGCAAGCTGCTGCTCAGCCTGCCGACGGCCGTGGCGCGGAGCGTGGGCGACACGGGGGACGTGATCGACCCCCTGGTCACCGCCGTCGCCGTCGTGAGGGTGCCCTTCGGGCGCTCCAACTACGGCGTGGTCGCGAGCCTCTCCACCAACGGCCAGTTTGGGCTCGGGGTGTCCCTCATGAACATCAGTCTGCTGCCGGTGCTGCCATGAAGATCCTCTCTGCGACGCTGCTCGTGATGGTCGTCGGAGGCTGCGCCTCCCGCAACTACACGCACTACCTGATCCGGCCAGCCCCGGAGACCAACCCGGCCTTCGAGGAAGAGGCGGGCACGCAGCTGCGGCCGATGGGCTTCGGCTCCACCACCGCCATGACCGTGCGCTGGAACGACGGGAACGTGATCACCGAGGTGCAGATCCCGATGCTGGCCAGTGGTCAGCGCATCGTGATCGAGCACACAGCGTCGGCCACCGACGTAGAGACCATCCCCGCCACCCGCCTGGTGCCCCCGCCCCCTTCAGCCGCGGACGGCACCCTGGACATGGCCTACCGGGAGCGGGGCCTGCGGGTGAACCCGGACGCGCCGGAGCTCAGCCTCACGGCTGCGCGCACGCGCATGCAGGACGCGCTGGCGGCGGGCAACTATCAGCTGGCGCTGGAGTGGTGCGAGCTGGTCCTGGCGCGGTACCCCTCGCATCCTGAGACCTTGCGGGCCAAGGGCTCCATCCTCCTGCTCCTGGGTGAGCGGGACAAGGCCATCGAGATCTACGAAGAGGTCGAGGAGATCGAGAGCGATCCGGACGTGCGCAAGAAACTGGAAGAGCTGCAGGCTCGAGAATCCTACTGAGGAATGGTTCCATGCAACTAGTTGGACTGGCGGTTCTGGCGTTGGTGGTCTGGTACGGCTTCGGCGAACGAAGCACGATGACCATCTCCGCGTTCGACCTGCACGCATTCGTGATGGTGTTGGGCGGCTCGTTCTCGGCCATCCTCATCTCCTCCAGCGCGGTGACCACCGTGCGCACCTTCCTGTGCCTGCGGGAGATCATCCCCGCGCTGGGCACCCTGGGCCCGGCCACCGAGGCCCTGGAGGACGAGCGGGTCAAGTTCGCGGAGCTCTGGCTCGACGGCAAGCGGTCCCAGGCCGTCGAGCTCGCCGAGCGCAGCGCGTTTCCCTCCATCCGGCGCATGCTTCAGCTGGTCCTGGCGCGCGCCCCCGAGGAGGCCGCCCGCGCCGCGTTCACCGAGCTGCGGCACGCTGAGCTCAGGCGCTGGCAGCCCGCCATCGGCAACTGGGAGCTGCTCGCCAAGCTCGGCCCGTCTTTCGGCATGGTCGGCACCATCACCGGCATGATCCAGGTGTTCCGCTCCATGGGCGAGGACAGCATGAACCTTGGATCTGCGGTCTCTCTGGCCTTGCTGGCCACCCTCTACGGCGTGGCCTTCGGCGCCGGCGTCGCCGGACCCATCGGCCACTACCTCAGGGGCCTGCTGGACGAGCGGCTGGGCGCCCTGGAGCGCTGCGAACAGAGCGTCAGCGGGCTGGTCGCCAGCACCGCCCGCGAGTCCTCGATCGTGGGGGGCTAGCGCGTGCAACGTAGGGTCTACAGCAGCGATGAGGGATGGCTCCTGTCCTACGCCGACCTCATCACCAACCTGCTGATCTTCTTCTCCATGCTGCTGGCCGCAGCGCACGTCAGCCGGACGCGCATGCAGCAGATCGCCAAGGAGATCTCGGGCATCGAGCAGCCTGCCAGCCTCTCCTCCATCCAAGAAGAGATCGAGGCCCAGATCGAGCGCGAGGGCCTCCAAGGGCTGATCCGCACCGACCTCACCGACGAGGGGCTGGAGCTCGCGCTCAACTCTGGGCTCGTCTTCCACTCGGGGCATGCCGAAGTCATCCCCGAGCAAGAGGGGACGCTGGACCACATGCTGCTCACACTGGTGCCCTACGCCGAGCACTACGACTTCGCGGTCGAGGGGCACACGGACTCCATGCCCATCGTGAACGGTGGGGCCTTCGCGAGCAACTGGGAGCTGTCCACCGGCCGCGCCAACGCCGTGCGGTCCCGGCTCGAGGGCGTGGGCATCGCCGAAGGGCGCATCCGCGTCGAGGGCTATGCCGACACCGAGCCCCTGCCCGAGGAGTCTCTCGTGGGGCTCTCCGACGACGAACGCCTCGCTCGTCACCGCCGCGTCATCGTGAGGATCTACTGATGTTTGCCTTCGCTGTCGTCGCGATCCTGCTGTCTGGCGCCTTCGCCCAGACCCCACGGGTCCCCAGCCGTCAGATCCCCCCCTCGGTGCTCGTGGAGCTGCAGCTGCTCGAGAACCGCTTCGAGCTCGCCCTGTCGACGGACTGCGACGCAGACCGCTGCTTCTCGAAGGGCTGCGCCTACATGGATCACGCGGTGGCGGACCAGCCGCGCTCGGCCTCTATGCCCGGCCTCGGCCAGGAGGCGGGGCCTGGCAGCGGGATCTCCCAGGAGTACCTCACCCAGGCGCGGTGCTCCTTCGCCCACGAGAAGGCGCTCGAGAGCAGCGACGTGCAGGCCCTGGTGCGACGTCTACAGGCCAAGCTCTCGTCGGGGTGGACCGTGGTCTCGGTGACCAATGAGGTGCTCCAGCCCCTGCCTCCCTACCTCCGCGAGCCCCCTGAGCCCGAGGCTGAGGATGAGCTCGAGGTCGAGGATCTGCCGGCGATCGAGACCCCTGAAGTCGAGCCTCCCGCGTGGTCGGCGGCGGTGGCGGGGCGCGAGCTCTGGAGCGCCCTGCTGCCTCACTTCTTCTGGATGATCGGCCTCGGCCTGGTCACGCTGGCCGGGCTCCTTGCGATCTGGGCGTGGCGCCGCGTCGGCGTGGTGTCCCCCGAAGAACAGGCCCTGCTCGCACAGCTGGCCCAGCCCGAGGGCGACGGGGCGACGTCCCCCGACGCCAAGGATGCGGCCGTGGTCGCCGATGACACGGACGCCGACCAGGGCTTCGTGGAGCAGCAGGAGGCGGCCTGGCAGGCCAGGCTCGAGGCGCTGGACGCCGACCACCCCGATCCGGAACTCAGCGCCTTGATCCGAGGCCTGCTGCGCTCCGGGGACATCCCGCTGCTGGCCAAGGCGGTCCTTCACTTCCCCGAGAGCTTCCCGGCGGCCTTCCCCCAAGGAGGCGACGTCGCCTCCGCAAAGCTCGAGCTGGCCGCGTACCTCGAGACCGCGGATGTCGACGCCCTGCCGTCGGATCGGGAGCTCTTCGAGTCCCTGAACCGGCATGCTCTGTCTGCGGCCCTGGTCACCCAGGCCGATGCCAGGATCGTGCGCAGTCTGCACGAGGACTATGGCGCGGCGGGGATCGTGGAGATCATCGGGCGCTTGAGCGCTCGGGTGGGTGCGCTGCTGTTCGCGCTGGCGCCCCTCGAGGAGCAGCACGAGGTGGCCCGCCTGCTGGCTCCCCGCAAGGTCTGGGAGATGGCTGAGCAGCTGCTGCGCTCGAACCGCATGGACCCGAACGAGACCGAGCACCTGTTCACCGTGCTGGGCGCGGCGCAGGGCGACCGCCCTCAGCCTGCGGTGGTCGAGGCCCTCGAGGTCTCCGACCGGGGCGCGGCGTTCGACGCGGCCGGTGCCCTGTCGGTGCTCCTACCCCGGCTGGCCCCGAACCAGAGGGCCGCGCTGTTCGCTGGCGCGCTGCAGCGCTTCGAGGGCAGCCTGCCCACCTGGTACCGGGGCATCCTCGTCGCCGACATGGTGCTCGTGCTCTCCGACGAGGCCCGGGCGGATCTGCTGCTCGAGGTCGACGGCGAGGTCCTGGCGGCCTGGCTGTCCTTCCTCGACGCCGACGCCAAGCGGGCTTTGCTCGCCGGGGCGCCCGCCTCCCTGCGGGCCTCGGTGGACAGCTTCGCGGGCTTCTCGTCCCGGGCGCGTCAGCTATCCTTGGCCGCGCGAGGGCGACGTGAGCTCGCCCGTGGCCTGCAGCGGCAGCTGGTGCGGGCCCGCATCCCCTTCGAGGCCGTGGTGGGCCCAACGGCCGCGGGGGACCCATGAGAGCTCTGTGGGGAGCCGCAGCAGCCCTGATGGTCTCGGTGGGCGCCTCCTGCGCCAAGGTGCCCATCTTCGACGTCCAGGCGGGCTTCACCCTGGCGGACGCGGCCTGGTTCGCCGAGGAGGAGACCCTCTTCGTCTTCTGGGAGGTCACGGCCGAGCAGGGCTTGGGTGATCCCAGCGTCATCGAGATCACCTACGCCACCGACGAAGAGCGTGTGGACTGGACCCCCCTGACAGAGCTCCCCACCGTCCACACCCACCTGCCGGTCGGCTGTGGAGTACACAGCCTTTGCGGCAGCAGCAGCCTGCACGTCGCCCTCGAGCCCCGCGAGGTCGACATCCGCCTGCGCTACCACCGGGACGGGGAGCTGGCGCTGGACGCCCACACGGCCTTCAACGTGGTGGGCCACGGCGATCCCCACTCCCACCGCAGCTTCGTGGTCTACGGCGTCTTCGACGAGTCCAACCAGTGGGTGCAGTGGCGGGGCCGGCACCAGTTCCCCACCCTGCGCAACAAGGAAGCCCAGGACTACGGGCTGCGACGGGACTTCATCGTCCGCGACCAGGGCTACGGCAGCCGAGAGATCGCCAGCGCGTCCAACCCCTACGGCTACGGGGGCGAGTGCCCGGCCTCCTTCGCCTCGGCCGAACAGGAAGAGATCGGCACCGACGAGCGCGCAGTCTCCAACCTCTCCGCCCTGCCCCTCGACGCCTCCAGTGCCTCCGTGGTCTGCGCTGAGGCCGAGGTCACCGACGCCCTGGGCACCTTCGCCGCGGCCGCCATCGCCAGGAAGAACCCCGAGGTGCTCCCTGCGTTCCCGGTCCTGCGCAGCCCCATCCGGGACACCACCCGGATCCCGTTCTTCCTGGGGCCCTGTGACCGCACCATCTCCGAGGAACACGAGGACATGCAGCGGCAGCGCCTGCTGCTGGGCGATCTCCCCACCACCTGCATCGACGACTGGCAGTCGGACGGGTTCGTGGACGATCTGGTGGTGTTGTTCACCGACGCCGTCGAGGCCGAACGCCCCGCAGGCGAGGACATGGTCCTGGTCATCGCGCTGAACCGGGACGCCTCCGGCATGGCCGTGGCCGTCGAGGAGGCCCTGGCCCAGATCGTCCCCGAGGAGCGGCGCACAGCATCCCCCAGGCTGGCCGGCGCCTTCGTCTTCGACAGCGGCATCCGCGGCCTGTCGATCCCCGAGCTGGATCCGGTCACCCTGTGGTGCCCCTCGGTGCTGCCGGAAGATCTCGAGGGGGAGCTGGACTACTCGGCGAGCGTCACCTGCGCCATCGCGCCGGACAACCCGAGCCTCGAGCTCGGCCCGTTCTCTTTCGGCACCCTCCCGATCCTGCCGTCCCGCTCGCAGTATCTCGACTTCATCGAGACCTACTCCGAGGCCCAGGCCGGACGGGTCAAGAACCTGAGCTTCCGCGCGCCCGAGTTCGCGACCACCGCCGACCACGTCGACATCGGCGACTTCGGCGCGGCCACCTTCCTCAACGACGAGTTCATCAGCACCGACGTGGGCGACGCGTTCTCCTACTGCGTCTCGGATGAGTATCAGCTCGTCGTGTTTCGGTCGGAGATCATGCAGAGCCCTCACTTCGCGGCGCTCATCGCCCAGGAGTGCCAGTCTGGCGGTATCCCCGAGGAGATCTGCGCCTGGGGCCAGCTGGGGATGCTGCCCATCGAGTGGCTCTCCCAGTGGCATGGCTGGTTCGCCGAGAGCACCTACGAGCTCGGAGTGTTCTGGGAGTTTCCCTTCCTCCTGCGCGCCGAGTACGAGGTCTTCACGGCTGGATCGGTGAGCGCCTTCGGCCTGAGCGTCCCCTTCGGCCTCGGCCAGGACGGCGAGGCCTACCTGGGGTCGGTCATGTGGACCGCTGAGGAGCTCTCCCTCGAGGAGCTGCTCACCCAGTGTACGCGCTTCTGCGACCACCCCACCTTCGACTCCGCCGGCGTGTATCAGGTGTCCGACCCCTTCCGCTCCACCTACGCCACCAGCTGCTATCTCCCGCGCTACCCACAGCCGGGAGAGTCTGGGTTTCCCCTTGATCCTTAGCCTCGAGATCCAGGTGCCCCATGCTGGCTAGCGCCGCGGTGCTCGCCGGCGTGTTGGTCGTGGCGCAGGCCGTGGCTGGCGATGCCATGGGTCCGGTGGGGCCGGTGGGCCCGGTCGCTCGGCTCGAAGCGGTGTCTTCCGACGAGGGGACAGAATCGGACGAAGAAGACTCCGAGACCGACGACGCGCTGTCGCGCTTTCGCACCCCCTTCGGCGTGCTGGTGGAGCGCACCATCGGAACCAGCTCCAGGCCGGTGGAGTACAACTGGCGGCGGAGCACCGTGCAGGTGGCTGCGACGGGCGACCACCTCTTCGAGCTCAACAACTTCAACAGCCTCCGGGCCGGCGGGATGGCGAGGTTCCCAGCGGGCGGAGCGATCATGGAGCTGGGGCTCAGCTACGTCTGGGTCTGGGACACCCCCAGCAGTGAGCTGCTCGCCTTCACGCCCTACCGCCAGCCGGGCCGGCCAGCGCGGCTGGAGCTGGATCTCACCCTCGGGGTCCCCCTGGCTGAGGGCATCGTGACCGCCTCGCCGCGCTTCTTCCCCGCCGTCGAGATGGTCTTCGCTGGCTACGCGGGCCTGCGCTACCTCATCTACCCCGGGGGCTTCGAGGGCATGCGGGCGCGCGAGGTGGCCAGCGCCAGCGCTTCGCCTATGCTCACCGAGGCCGAGCTGGCCAACCTCGAGGACAAGCGCCTGGACGCCATGCAGGTCGACACCGGGCGCTATGGGTTGATGCTCGGCGTGGGCGACGACCTCTACTTCTCGCAGGGCGTGTTCATCGCGCCGCGCCTGATGATGGCGGTCCCGGTCCTGGCGCTGGCGTCCCAGACTCAGCTCCTGTTCTGGGCGGATCTGTCCATCACCGTCGGCGTGGCGTTTTGATCCTCTGGCTGGTGCTCATGGCGCTGGCGGTCGCCGAGCCCCAGCCCACGGATCACACGGTGATCTACTACAACGCGCGCATGGCGCTGCGGGAGGGTCAGGCCGTCGAGGCGGTGAGGCTGTGGTTGCTGCGCAACGCCCTCGAGGACCAGACCGGCTTGGTTTCGTCCCATGACGGGGACTTCCACTCCGTGACATGGGCGGCGCTGGGCGAGGCTGGGATCTGCCAGGACGGCTATCCGCTGGACGACGAGGGCGTGGGGCTGTGGCCCCTCGCGCTCCACAACTGGGTGGTCCGCAACATGGGGCGCTGGGGCAAGCCCAGGCGGCCGCGCCCCTTCGGTGCCTTCGAGCTGGATCGCCAGCAGCGCTTCGTCTCCATCAGCGATGTGTTGAGCGCCGAAGAGCTGCGAGCGGTGAGGCTGTTCCGCGGCAGGTGCCTGCGCCCCAGAGTGATCATGGTGGAGGCAGGTCTGCCAGTGAACGCCGACATCAGCGATCGGCAGATCGCCGCACAGCTGCTGCGGTACCTGCTGGTGCGCGCACGGTCCACGCTGGCTGAGGAAGACGTTCGAGGCAGGGCCGTCATCGAGGCTCGGCTGTTCGACATCGACCTCCAGCTCACCGCGCTCGCGGCCCGTGAGGCCAAGCAGAACACCCGCGAGCGGGTGCGCCGCGGCCGAGAGCACGGGCTGTCCAGCGGTTCCCTCGCGGCCATGAGCGAGGAAGCGCCTGGGTACACCCTCTCGCCTGAGACCGAGGCTGCCCTCATCCTCCGGGGGTGCGTCGCCTGGCCTGTCTCCGAGTGGATGGCGCTCGCGCCGGATCGCAGGCTGTTCCTGTTCGACCACGCGCGCGGCTACGGAGGGGACGAGGCCACCCTCGATCACATCGCGCTCGGTGTCATCGACCAGCTCATCGAGCGGGGCCAGGGCGAGGACGTGGAGCGCTGGATCGCGCACCGCGGGGTTGTGGACGACAGCGCGGCGCGGAGGACCATCTGGAGCGGTGCCCGCGGGCAGCGGTTGCTGGCCCTCGAGCCTGAGACCGGCTTTCGTGAGCGCGCGGTGATCTCCCTGCACCGTGGGGTGGACGAGCTCGAGCGGGGTGAACTGCCCAGGGCGCTGCGGTCCATGGCCTACGCACTGCAGCACGCCCCCGAGTCCCGATCCGCCGACAAGGTGATCAGCCTGAGCCGCCGCTGGCTGTCCTACGTGGCGTCCCAGTACGAGATCAGCGACGAGCTCCTGGTCACCCTGCAGGAGCTCGTTCCCCGTCGGGACTACGGGATCATCCTCGAAGACCTGATGTGGCGGGCGGCCTTCCACGCTGACCAGGAGTCCTTCGAGCGGGGCCTGGACAACCAGGCGGGCCGCGGCGCCCTGGAGCGGCGCCTGGCGCTGCTGCGCCCCTTGGCCCAGGGGGACCTGGGCCGCTTCACGGACAAGATCGGCGAGGGCCTGGAGCGCTCGCCCAGTGAGACGCTGCGGTTCCTGACTCAGCTGGTCGAGCGGCTCGAGCGCGAGGACGCCGACGTGCGCGCTGCCCAGCTGCCGACGCTGGCCAAGGTGGGCCTGCTGTTGGCGCCGCTCGCCTCCCAGGACGCGGGCAGCGGCAGGCGCGGCCGAACCGCCTCCGCTCTGCTGGAGCGGTTCCAGGCCATCACCGAAGGCCTGGGCGGCCTGGGGCCAGGTGCGAGCGCCCACGACCGCGCCCGGTCCCTGTCCCCTAGCGGAGAGGTCTTCGCCGGCAGCGTCCGGCTGGCCCCCGCGGACACCATCCCGTGGCCCTTCAATGCCTCGGTAATCGCGGCGCCATCGGTGTTCACGCTGCTTCCGCTGACGCCCCGGGAGTGGCGAGACGACGCGGGTGAGTTGGTGTTCGGGTGGAGCCTGGGCGAGTGACCATGCTCCGACCCTTCGAGCCGTCCAGCGCGGGTCTTGCGCGGTTGCGCCGAGCACTCGCCCGGAAGGTGAAGGCCAGGCGCAAGGGCCTTCGGACCACGCTGGACAAGCGGCGAAGGGCGGCCAACGCCGAGCTGCGGCGTCGCCGTGCGGCTGCCGGCAAGGCGCCCCAGCGTCGCCGTCGCCGCTGGTGGTGGGCTGTGGTCGTCGCGCTGCTGTTGCTGCTGTTGCTGCTGCGAGACTGCAGCTGCACGCCGATTGAAGCTCCCGTCGTCGTCGAGGTCTCCGCGCCTGCCGCGCCGGTGGAGCCCGAGCCCGTCGAGGTGGCCCCCGCTGCCAGGCCTCCGGCCACAGGGCGCATCCAGCGCCGCGACCGGCCCAGCTTCGAGAACGAGCTGTTGGCGCCCCTGCCGTGGCTCGCCGCCTACCGGATGCAGGTCTCGGCGCGCAGCCACCGCCTGGCGGAGTGCTTCGTGGGGGCACAGCGCCCGGGCACGCTCAAGTGGACAGCGTCGGTGGAACCTGGCCGTGGTCATGTCACCGAGCAGACCCTCGAGCCAACCCTGCAGAGCGACGAGCTGACCCGTCAGCAGCGCCTCTGCGCCTTCGAGGTCTTGTCGAACCCGGCCTACCAGCTGGAGTCCCGGGACGAACGCAGTACGCCCATCCGCGTCGGCATGGTGATCGAGTTCTGACCTGTCTCTGGGCCGGTCGCCGGCCGGCACCGCCGAGGACCTGGAGACCGACGACGCCTAGGTGGGCACGGTGCGCGGGAGTCCGCCCGCGAAGAACAGCACGTTGTGGTAGTCCTCGTCCGGGTCCTCGTCGTCGTCCCAGCGCACGTCCTCACGGCTGGACCGTGGGTACTCGTTGGCAAGCACCTCGGCGAAGGCGTCGTTGTCCCATGCGGACCAGACCGCGAGCACGCCACCTGGCGCGAGGTGGCGCGCCACTCGGCGCTGCCCTTCGGCCGTGTAGAAGTGCCCGGGCCCGTCGGCCAGGCGATCTTCGGGCGAGTGGTCCACGTCCACCAGGATCAGGTCCCAGAGCTCCGTCGCGGGTCCGAGGAGGTCTTCGTAGATGTCGCCCTGCACGATCTCGAGCCGATCCTCGGCGGAGAACTCTGCGGAGAGAGGCAGCATGCCTTCGTTCATCCAGTCGATGACGAAGTCCATCTTCTCCACCACCCGCAGGCTCGTCACCCGCGCCCCCTCGAGCGCGGCTTGGGCCGTGTAGCCGAGCCCCAGGCCGCCGACGAGCACCCGCAGGGGGCCATCGCCCTCGTGGAGCTTCAGCGCCGTGGTGGACATCTGCCGCTCGGAGAAGTTGTTCTTGCTGCTCATCAGGAGCTGCCCGGAGATCTGGATCTCGTAGACCCAGTCAGGCCTTCCCGGGGCCATGCGGCGCCCGAGGTAGAGGGTGCCGATGGGCGTGTGAGCGTGGGCGAGAATTTCGAAGTCGTTCATGGGGGCCCCAGTAGCACAGGGCGAGGGCCGAGGTGGGGGTGTGCTGTACGAAAACACGAACCATCCTTTCTTCTGGAGATACCGGCCTTCGCTGGAGCACCGCGGTCACCAGGAGAATCGGCTGTGGTCCCGGGTCAGCGAGGTCTTCACGGATTCCAGTTGCCCTCCGAGCCGGGCTGGGCCGAAGCTCTGGGTCATGTCCTCTCCCGTCGTTCCCATCGCTCTGCGGTTTCTCCTGTTTCTGTTCGCCGGCTGGGTCAGCCGTCATCGAAACACCTGTCCCTCGTCAGAACCTCATTCACAACGACCACACTCTTGGCTCGGCGATCATCATGCCACCGCTGGCACCCGGACGTGGCAGGAAGGGCACGGGTCCACAAGTTCACCTCTCCACGAACCAACCAGAAGCCCGAGCCTGGGCTGACAGTCAGAGTGGAGCGCCCCCTCTCTCTTCTCTATTCTTCGACTAGAAAGGTAAGAAAGAAGAAGAAGGGAAGCGTGGCCAGGGATGTGAAGGGGGTGCTGGCCAGGGCTCAGGAGTGGGACGCCATGCTCGGAACCCCCGGCATCGAGACCCGAGCCGACCTGGCTCGGCAGCTCGGAGTGAGCAGGGCGAGGGTGTCTCAGGCCCTGGCTGTTCTCACTGTTCCCGGTCTGCTGATGAACACCCTTATACAAGCGGAGGCTCGGGGGGAGCCGGTGACGGAGGGGGAGTGGAGGAGGGTGAAGGGGCTTGGGGAGGATGAGGCGATCCGGGTACTGCGTGCAGGGGGGTATGCGCAGGGGAACCGGGAACAGTGGGAACAGGGTGCGATTGTGGGCGGGGAAGGGTGATCCACACCGTTCCCGCCCTGCCTGGCGTCGCCTCATGGCGGTGGGAACGGCGCCGCCCATCCCGGTCCGAGGCCCTCGGCCCGTTCCGCGTCCAGTCTTGCCGTCGTGTAGAGTAAAGGGTAGTCAGACTACCCAGGCCGTCACACGAGACAAAGTCATGCGCCCCCAGGACTACTTCGCCGAGCACCCGGTCTTCCGTGTCGAGGACTTCCAGCGCGTCCACGCCGACGAGGGGGGGCGTAGCCGGCAGACCACCGCCAGCCTGCTCAAGCAGCACCTGGCGGCGGGCAACCTCGTACGGCCACGGCGCGGACTGTACGCCACGGTGCCCCGCGGTGTGGCGGCAGCGGACGCTGTGGTGGAAGGCTTCCTCCTGGCCACGCAGCACGCCCCGGACGCGGTGCTGGCCTACCACGCCGCCCTGCAGTTCCACGGCCGCGTCTACACCCCATGGAGCCGCTACCACGTGCTCTCGGCCGGGCGTTCCCGCCCCTGGTCCTGGCGCGGGGTCGAGGTGGTGCCCGTGCTGGTGCCCACCGCGGTGCGCGCGCTGCCTGGCTGGGGCGGTGGAGTGGAGGAGCGGCGGTACGCGGGCGGGGTAGTGCGCGTGACTACCCTGGAGCGCGCCCTGGCGGATGTGCTGCACCGGCCCGCCCTGGCGGGTGGCTGGGAGGAAATCTGGCGATCCTTGGAGCAGGTGGAGTTCTTCGACCTGGACGCGGTGGTGGCCTACGCGCTGCGGTTGGGCTCGGCGGTCACGGTGGCGCGGGTGGGCTTCTTCCTGGAGCAGCACCGCGAGACGCTGATGGTCGAGGAGCGGTACCTGGCGGCCTTGCAGGCCCAGGCCCCGAGCGGGCCCTGCTACCTGGACCCGGGCCAGGAGCAGGGGAGATGGTTCGAGCGTTGGAACCTGGTGGTCCCCGAGCGCGTGGTGACTCGTAGCTGGGCGGAGGTTTCGTGAGGCACACCCTGGCCGAGCTGAACGCCGCCGCAGCCAACACCGGCTTCGAGCCGACCATGCTGGAGAAAGTGCTGCGTCTGGTCGAACTCCTCGGCGGCCTGCGCGCCCACCCCTTCCTCCGCGGTCGCCTGGCGTTGAAGGGTGGGACCGCCCTGAACCTCTTCGTGCTCGATCTGCCCCGGCTCTCCGTGGACGTGGACCTCAACTACATCGGCGCGGTGGACCGCGTGACCATGCTCGCCGAGCGACCCCAGGTGGAGCAGGCCATCCAGGCGGCATGCGGCCGGCTCGACCTGATGGTGCGCCGGGTGCCTGGCGACCACGCCGGGGGCAAGTGGCGCTTGGGGTACCAGGCAGCGGCGGGTGGCACCGGCACCCTGGAGCTCGACCTCAACTTCGTGCTGCGCGCTCCGCTGTGGCCCGTCGAGGCATGCGACTCGCGGGCCATCGCCGGGAGCCGGGCCACCGCGTTCCCGGTGCTCGACCTGCACGAGTTGGTGGCCGGAAAGCTCGCGGCCCTGTTCGGGCGTGTGGCCGGCCGCGACCTGTACGACGCGCACGCTCTGCTGCGGCTCGACGGCCTGGACACCGAGCGCCTGCGCCTGGGCTTTGTCGTCTACGGCGGCCTCAACCGGCGGGACTGGCGGGAGATATCGCTGGACGACGTGGCCTTGGAGCCCCGGGAGGTGGAGCGCACCCTGCTGCCGGTGCTGCGGCGAGCGGAGGTACCAGCTCGGGTGGACATCCCCGCATGGACCCGGGCGCTGGTGGAGGAGACCCGGGTGTTGCTGGGCAGAGTGCTCCCCCTGCGCGAGCCCGAGCTGGAGTTCCTGGAGCGGCTCAACGGGCGGGGCGAGATTGCGCCCGAGCTGATCACCGTGGACGAGGGGATGCGGGCGACGCTGCGGTCGCATCCGGGGTTGCTGTGGAAGGCGGTCAACGTCAGAGCGATGTTCGGGTGAGAGGCCGTGGTCAATACGGTTGAGGGCTTGACCACTGCACCCGCAGCCCGTCAGCCAGCTCGCGTCTGCGCACACCTGGCCGGCCCAGAACCCAGGGGGCCGAGGCCGCCTGAACGAGCGTCAGCGGCCTGCTCGGATCGGTGGCTCGAATCCGGCCCGATACCATCTGCTTTGCGGCCAGCCGTCACTGTTGAACGTCGGTGAGCCTGTTCAGGTCCTCCAAGTGTGAGGACATGAACAGGCTTCGATCCAGGCTGGCAGCGAGCACGACAAGGAACCGGGACGACCTCGATGTCGCCGCGGCATGCTCGATCAACCATGCATTGAGCTTCTCGCCGCAAGAGTGAGAATTATTGGAAGAACGCGCGGATCAAATATTCGTACAGGACGCCGCCGAGGTGGTGCTAGAGGATGTACCTCCCGAGCACGATGAGACCGTGCGCGACGCGGCCGAGAGCTGCCCGACCGAGGCCATCGTGCTAGCCTGACCACCCCTGTCGCTAACCAAGACCATGGATCCTCAGACACTGTCACGAGCCCA
>CALDOK010000135.1 GCA_937912125.1 uncultured Pseudomonadota bacterium | reverse complement strand
CGAACAGATCGCCCTGGTGTTGCAAGAGAAAGGCACGAGACGGTGATGGTCGCAGTCGTCACAGACCAGCCAGGCGAAGCCCTCTCGGGAATCGCCACAGGTCAGGAAGCGCTCGACGGTGCGCTCGATGTGGCGTGGGACGAACCGGCCCGCGTCGGCGTCGACACCCTGGCGGACCGTCTCCGGGCGCGCTGGCGCCATGCGACCGTGCCTCTGCTGCTGGGAATCACCGCCCTGCTGCTGATCGAGCTGTACGCCAGGGGCACCGGAGTGACCGTCCAGGCCTCCTGGTGGCAGGCCCCCGAGGCCTACCAGGCCCTGGGAGAGCTGGAGGGCGAGGCCCTCATGGAGCTTCCCCTCTCACCGGCCCTGGCCCAGAACCAGCAGAGCCTCAGCTACCAGTGGGTCCACGGAAAGCGCCTGCTCAACGGCCACGCCATGTGGGTGGACCGGGTGCGCCCGGACGCCTGGGACGCCTGGGTCCAGGCCAACAGCTTCCTGGGGGGCCTGCAGCGCTACGAGCAGGGCCAGGGTGGCACGAGCTTCGAGGTCGAACCCGACGACATCGTCGCACTCCAGGAGCTGGGCCTGCGCCAGGTGGTTGTCAACGCCGAGTACCTGCCTGGCAAGCTGATCTCCCTGGTCCCCCGCTACGAGACCATCTTGGACGGCCTGTTCGGCGAGCCGGTGCTCAACCACCGCAACCTGGTGATGGCCTGGGACCTGGCCAACTACACCGGAACCCGCCGGGTGGAGGTCAGCGCCTGGGAGCCTCTGGAGGAGAACCTGAGCACTGACGGGACCAACGTCGCCGAGGTCGGCAGCATCAACTCCCTCGGCTGGCGTCCCCTCGACCGAAGCCTGCCTCCGAGCTGGCCTGCAGACGAGCCGTCCTGGGAGCAGACCCTGCAAGGCATGCCACCCATGCTCCGCAACAAGCTCGAACGCAGCGGCCACGTGCCGGACTTCCACCGCGGCGCCGGCACGGAGGAGTCGCCATGAGGCTCGAACCGCGGATGGGGTTCCCCCTGCTCGGGCTGCTCCCAGGCTGCGATCGGCCGCCCGCGCAGCTGGGCGACTGTCCGGACCTGGCCTGCCAGCAGCGCTGGGTCACAGCACGCATGGAGGCCGACCCCGATCAGGTCCTCAACGCGGTCCGGGCGCTACCCCAGGGGCTCGATCGGGAGACCCTCATCCAGGTGATGGTCACCGAGTGGCCCCAGCACAGCTTGCCCCTGTGCGAGGAGCTGACCGGCCCTGGGCTGCGCGAGCGGTGCGAGTCCCTCACGGGCCGTCCTCACCTGTGGCAGGTGGACCCGGAAGACCCCACCGCCGGAGACGTGGGCGCCGGGGCCGCGTACCCCGTCCTGGCGGTGGATCTGGGCGCGGTCGAGCTCCCGTGGGCTGACCTCGAGCCGCTCGAGGTCCACTGCACCGAGGCCTGGACCCGCAACACCTGCATCGGTCGGCAGGCGGTGGACATGGCCTACCAGGGCAGGCACAAGGACGCCTGGCGCATCTGCCTCGGGGCCGTCACCGAGAAGTGGCGCAACGAATGCCTCTTCCAGGTCAGCGAGGCCACATGGGATCCCCGCAAGGGAGGAATCCCGGGGCTGGCGGCCCAGATGTGCCTGGCCAGCGGTTTCTACACCGAGCGTTGCCTTGGCCACATGGCGGGGAAGGTCGGGCGCTGGGCCCCGGCGGCCTCCTGGGACGCCGCCGATCGCTGGCACGAGCTGACCGTGACCATCGACGCCGTCCAGCGCGAGCTGGACACCACCAGCCCCGTCCTGGGCTCCCGCTGGACCGCGCTGGCTTGGGCCTACGCCATGGACGCGGCCTACGCCCAGGTCCATCCTCCCGTGGGCAACCCCATCGATCAGGTCGGCCCGGCCGCGATGCCCCACATCGCAGCGGCGGTGGCCTGGGAGCTGTGGCGGGCCGAACCGAACCGGGTGCAGAGCCTCAACGCCTGGGTGGACCAGCTCGAACAGGCGATGATCCGCCGCGATGTCGACCCCTCTCCCCAGCCGGTGCTGGTGGAGGAAGACGAGCTCAACCGAGGCTGGTCCGACACCCTGCCCGGAGAGGAGGCCCTGGTGTGGACGGTCTACCGCGGCCCGATGGGGCGCCGCGTCGTGGGCAACGACCCGCGCACCGACGCCATCATCTGCATCCTCGAGGCGGCGGCGCGCAACCCCACGCCGCACCGAGCCAGCCTGTTCCGCGAGGCGCTGCAGCACCCCGACGCCAAGGTCCGCTGGACCGCGGCACGGCTCGCGGAACAACGCATGCCCACGGCGGTCGCCGACCTCGACCCGGCGGCGGAGCGTGACCCCCTGGTTCGTGCGCGACTGGAGCGGGCCCAGGCCCTGGGCGATGACTGATCCGGGTTCCGCTGCGGGGTCCCCGACCCCGAGGTGGCGCCACCACGCCCCCGCCCTGCTGGGCGTCGTGGCCATGGTCGCGCTGCTCCTGGGCCCCTCCCTGGGGACAGGACTGGCGCTTGGTCACCCTCAGAGCGACCTGGCGGACCACCTGTGGGGCGGCTGGTGGTTCGGTGGTGAGCTGCTGGGAGGTCGCTGGCCGGGCCCCACCCAGCTGCTGGCCTTCCCGGAGGGGGGCCGGCTCTGGTATCCCGACACGCTGGGTGCACTGCTCGTCGAGATCGCCGCCCGCTGCGAGCGCTGGCTGGCCGAGCAGGGCTTCGGCG
>CALDOK010000134.1 GCA_937912125.1 uncultured Pseudomonadota bacterium | reverse complement strand
GCCCCAGCGACCACCGAGCCCGAGCCCGCGCAGCCCGCCCCGGCCGCGCCCAGCACGGCCCGCGACCAGCCGGCCTACGCAGGCAGCTCATCGTCGCAGCGCACCACAAGCCGCAGCACCAGCTCCGGCTCCGGCTCCTCCTCCCGCTCCAGCAGCAGCTCATCGGGCAGCTCCTCCCGCTCCAGCAGCGGCTCATCGGGCAGCTCCTCCCGGTCCAGCTCGTCGGGCTCCACCTCGCGGTCCTCCAGCCCCTCCTACGGCAGCGACTCGAGCTCATCTTCCGGCTCCAGCCGTAGCTCGTCCTCCAGCTCCTACGGGTCTTCCTACCAGGCCGAGCCGGTCTCCTACGACGACGGCGTGGTCGACCTGTCCACCAGCGATGCCGCCGAGACCAGCCCCGACGACTCCTACAGCTTGCTCGAGCGCTACTCCGCTCAGGCCGCCACGGGTTCCCTGGGCTCCAGCGACATCATGGTCATCGAGATGGTCCAGCCCGAGGACGCCGCCTTCACCCGCAGCCGCCTGATGCTGGTGATGAACGCCAAGTCCAAGGGCGACGCGGCGGGGGTCAAGCGCTACCTCGACGAGCTCTCCATGCGCCCGGAGAACCAGTACAACCCGGTCGTGCTCGCGGAGTACGCCCGCTACTACGTCAACAAGAAGGACTACCAGCGCGCCCTGGACAAGGCCGTGCTCGCCGAGCGCCACTGGGCGCGGCTGCCCCCGGAGCTGGTCTTCGTCAAGAAGGCCGAGATCTTCGAGGTCGAGGCCGCCTCCTACCAGGGCCTCTTCTACAAGAGCGAGGACAACGTCGATCTGCTCGAGAAGTCCATCCGCCAGTGGAAGAAGTATCGCGAGCACGTGATGACCGAGTCCCGCACGGACCTCCAGGCCCGCGCGAACCGCGAGATCGAGAAACTCGAAAACATCCGCGAACGGCTCCAGTAGCCTCCGCCAGGAGCAGCGATGTACCGCCCTCACCTCCTCCTCGGCCTCACCCTGCTGCTGGCTGGCTGCAGCAGGCACCACGCCATCTATGGATCGGTGCTCGATCGCAACGGCGAGCCCCTCGAGCGCGTCGTGGTCGGCTTGGAACCAGGCAATGTCGAGCTCGTCACCGACGAGTACGGCCGCTTCACCATCGACTACCTGCGCGACAACTCCGGCGCGCGCGTGAAGCTGCAGAAGAGAAGCGACTACGAGGTCACGCTCTTCAAGCCCGGCTTCCACAACGCGTCCACCACGTTCTACTTCAAGGCAGGAGAGCTCGAGCTCGAGGTCTTGAGCATGACCGAAGACACGATCCGCGTCGACGCCGGGAGCGAAAACATCGACCCCGGCCAATACCCGGATCGCGCCCAGAACAACGGGGCCGCCTACGAGGGGGAGTAGCCAAGTTGCGAGCACTCGAATCCGCTGTCCTGGTGCTGCTCATCGGCTGCACTGCACCCGAGCCCGCGTCCCACACGGCCCCGGCACCCGTCCTCGACGGCAGCTGGGTCGATCAAGTCGTCCAGCGGCCAGAGCGCTTCGCCGAGTTGACCACGAGCGCGGGCCGGGCCGGCTGGATCGCGCTGCACAGCAACGATCTCCAGGGTGCGGTCCAGGGCTTCACAGGCGACGATCCGTCCACCGCCCTCGGGCGTGGGCGGGCCCTGTGGGAGCTGTCCCAGCTCCACCACGCCTTCGCGGCGGCCGGTGATCTGGCCTGGGAGCGCAGCTTCGCCACCTGGTCCGAGAAGTCCGCCATCCCCACCGGCAGCGCCCTCGGCTACGTGGCTGGGCTCGCCGCTCTCGAGCAGGGCGACATCGAGGTCGCCGGCGCCTGGTTTGCGCTCTGCGCCGCCGCGCGTGATCCCCAGGTCGCGCAGGCTGCGGCGCTGGTGTCCTCCGCCGCGCCCGGCCAGCCCATCTCGGGCGACGACCTCCCTCCCCTCGTGCTCCGCTACAACCAGCACCTGATCGTGCGCGCGAGCGGCGACATCGGCGATCTGGCCCTGGTGATGGACCAGCCGTTGGTGACCGAGCTCGAGCCGCGCCCCGACGGCAGTCAGCTCGAGCGCGCCTTCTACGATCCGCAGCTCCTCCGCACCCTGGCCATCGCCTACGACGTCCAGGCGGCTCAGGCCCTGGGCGGGCAGGACGCGCTACAGTCGCTGGGGCAAGCCCCCGCAGACTCCCTCGCTGCCGTACTCTTCGGCCCCGTGCCCACCAACAGCGAGCTGCGCTCCGAGGCCAGCCGCGCCGCCGACGCACCCCGCACCTTGGGCGCCTCGGGTCCCGCCCTGGCGGCGCTGGGGCTCGACAGCGAGCTTCCCGCCACCGACGACGCCGACTGGGCGCGGACGCAGGTCCGGCAGCTCGACGGCTCCCTGGACGCCTGGGCCGCCGCGGCCCGTGAAGGCGCCACCCCAGACGCTCTGGCGCTGCTCGACGAGCTGCAGCTCGTGCGCATCTTCCGCAGCCGTGTGCTGCTGGCCCTGGGCCGCAAGGCCCTGCTCTCAGACCACCCGTGGCAGGCGTTGGCCTTCGCCCAGCTCGCCCTCGACCTCGAGAGCAGCCGGGGCATCAACCACGTCAACCACCCGGGCCTGGGAGCCATCATCATCGAAGCTCACCTTCGCACAGGACATACCCGCGAGGCGCTCGACGCCATCCAGCCACTGCTGGACGCCTACCCGGCCTTGACGGGCCTGGACGAAGTGCTGGGTGACCTCGCCATCCTACAGGGACTGGATCGTTATGGTGA
>CALDOK010000133.1 GCA_937912125.1 uncultured Pseudomonadota bacterium | reverse complement strand
CCCCGGAAAACAAACCACCGTTCAACCATCCTGATCCGGTGACTGGCCGAATCGTTGGTCATAGCCCGAGCGCAGCCCCGGAAAGGCGCGTGCCGCGCCCGGATAGGGGGGGGAAGAATCTGTCTTCCCCCCGAAAAATGGCGAGGACATCGATTCGGCGTTTGGCCGAGTCGAGGACCGTAGCCCCTGCGCCAACCCTCCACCACCGAGCCGACCATGCGCCCCGCCCGCCTCCCATGGATGTTGTTGCCCATGTTCCTCTCAGCCTGCGCCTCTATCCACCGGCTGCTCCCCGAGGGGCCCGCCCTGTCCTCCCGGGAGCAGGCCGAGTTCACCGGCCAGCCCGCGCCCTCCGGTGTGCACTACACCGGTGATGCCGCGGTGGAGTTCCCCGTGCTGCCGGTGCAGCTGTGGGGCCTGCACTACGCCATCGATCTGGTGCTGGTGAGCGACCACCCCGACTGGACCATGCACGAGTACGCCCGCATCGACCTGCCGGACCGCAGCCTATGGATCGCCAAGGACGCCGATGTCAACGGCGATCAGAGTGTGGTGGCCGAGCTCGAGGACATCGAGTCCTGGCTGCCCGAGATCCCCGTGTCCCGCATCGCGGCGCCGGTGGTGGTGCAAGACGCCAGCGACCAAGGCCGGGTGGACCTCCACATGCAGACGCGCACCCCCGCGGGCGAAGCCGTGGACATCCGCTACCGGGGCAGGCGTCCCCACAAGGCGCCTGGCAAGCGCAACGGCAGCACCATGGAGCACAGCCGCCAGACCGTGGCCGCCGTGCTGGATCTGGCGGGCCAGGTGCACGGCGGCCAGGTGAAGCTCGACATCGGCGGCCAGCCCCGCCGCATCCAGCGCCTGCTGGGCATCTACCCCATGAAGTTCGTGCTCGATCAGTACCAGGCGGGCTTCGCCGTGGCCTCCTTCACCCAGCGCCCCGCGGCGGGCGGCTTCGAGCTCGAGCGCCCGGCGCCGGGGGTCGCCTGGCCCACGCGGGGACACGAAGCCTGGAGCGACGACGGCCAGTGGGTGCGCCGCCACGATCCCATCGTCACCCTCGCCTACGACATGCCCCCAACCCAGGCGGACGGCGGCGGCGAGCTGCGCGAGCTGCAGGCCGCCGAGGTCACCCAGACAGGCTGCGAACTCCCCCTGCTGCAGCTGCGCCTGGATCGGGCCCTGCCTGACCTGCGGCGCCCCTTCGAGGGCCGCGCCATCAGCCGCTTCGCCCTGGACATCAACGGCCAGCAGGCCCACGGCACCGGCACCATCGAGGCCTGGTGGGGCGACGCCGGGCCGGTGGTGGAGATGCGCCCCAGCGCGCCGTGGTGGCTGGCCGAGCGCCCCATGCGCACCACCATCCACTACAGCGAGCAGGGCGAGGCCGTGGTCCACATCGAGCGCATCCCCCTCGAGCCCTCCCCGTGAGGGGGCCTCTCCAGCCCCGAGCCTGCTGAGCCAAGGTCTGGCATCGCCCGAAACGGTTCGATAGACTGCGACCCTCGACCCATCGGCCTCGCCGCCAAGGATGCGCCCCATGAAGCGAACCTACTCCTGCCCCCAGTGCCACGCGGTGCTGAACCCCAACGTCAAGGTCATCCTGGCCGCATACTGCCGCGACAAGCGCGGCCTGGTGCTGCTCTCCCCGCAGCCCGGCAACTACCAGGCCATCGTCACCGACGACCTGCCGCTGGCGCAGGGAGATCTGGTGGAGTTCCACTGCCCCGTCTGCAGCCACCTGCTCACGGCCAGCCACGACGAGAACCTCGCGAGCATGGACTTCCGCTTCTCCACCGGCCTCGAGGGCAAGGTCTACTTCGCGCGCCGCTACGGCGAGCATGCCACCTACTTCGTCGCCAGCGATGACGTGCGCTCCTACGGCGAGCACGTCGCCGACTCCGGCGGCGGCGTCAACTTCTTCGGTGCCGGTGGCGACGACTGGTAGGCCCGGCACCGGCGCCCCGGCGCCGCCCTAGAACAGGTACAGCTCTTCGTCGTAGCAGGCACCTTCGGCGATCTCGGCGCACTCCAGATCCATGATGCACTCGCGCTCGTCGTAGTGCTGCTCGAGGGCCTGGAGGTCCTCCCACTCTTCATAGAGGTTGGACTCGCGCTCGCAGGAGTCGCGGCACTCGTACTCGGAGACGCGCGGCGACTCGACGTCGTCGCACTCGAGCAGCTTGACGCAGACTTCCTTGCAGGTGGGCGTGCAGCCCGCCGCGAGGGTCAGCGCCAGCAGCAGCGCGCTACCAGACAGGAGCGCAGTAGCCCTTTTCGAGGTCTTCACAGGAGGTCTCGGCGATGCAGTCCATCCACACGGCGGCCTGCTTGTCATTGGTGATCTCGACGCTGGCGGAGGAACCCTGGCGCTCATCGGGGTCGTAGCCCTCGAGCTCGCCAGGGAACTTCAAGGCTCCATTGCATGCCTTCATGCAGGTGGACTTGAGATCGCTCTCGGAGGTGTTGGGACGGGCGATGCCGCAGGCGTCACCAGTGCTGCCATAGAGCCGATCACAGGTGGTCTGGCAGTTGGGCCCGCAGCCGGTCGCGAGCAGCGCGACGCAAGCCGCGATGGTGAGTCCGAGAGCCGTCCTCATCGTTCCTCCAGCAGAACGAGCCAGCGCGCTCGAGGAGCCGAGCGGTTGGTAGCGCGCCAATGCTAATGGACGGGCATGGGCCGGTCAACCAGCGCCGAGCGCGCCTGACCGCAGGTTGACTGCCACCCTTCCCCCCGCTAGTGTCGGCCTGGGCCATCGGGCCCGCGGAGCGCTCGCCGTGCACGTCCTCCAGGTCACCCCCTACTTTCCTCCCACCTGGGCCTACGGCGGCATCCCCCGCATCGTCTACGGCCTGGGCCGGGCCCTGTGCGAGCAGGGGGTGCAGGTCACCGTGCTGACCACCGACGCCATGGACGCTCGCAGCCGCGCCCCGGTCAAGCCCGACCGCACCCTCGACGGCATGCGGGTGCTCACCTGCCGCAACATCAGCAACCGCCTGGCCTACGACCACCAGCTGTTCCTGCCGCAGGACATCCACGCCCTGCTGCAGCGCGTTCCCCGGCCCGACATCGTACACCTGCACGGCCACCGCCACCTGCTCAACAACGCCGCCGACCGCTTCGCGCGGGCCCAGTTCGTGCCCACCGTGCTCACGGCGAACGGCACCCTGCTGCGCCACGAGCGCAAGCAGCGGGTCAAGCTGCTGTGGGACATGCTCGTGTCCGGCCGCATCCCCGGCCGGGCCGCCCGCTGCGTGGTGGTCAGCCAGGCCGAGTGGCGCCAGCACCTGCAGGGCGGGCTGCCCCCGGAGCGCCTGGTGGAGATCCCCAACGGGCTGGATCTCGGTGAGTTCTATCCGCTGCCTCCCCGGGGCCTGTTCCGCCGCCGGCTGGGCATCGAGCCCGGGCGCCCCATGGTGGTCTACCTGGGCCAGCTCTCGCCCCGCAAGGGCGTGGAGCACCTGGTCACCGCCTTCAACCACGACTCTCCCGCGGGCGCAGCGCTGGTGGTGGGCGGCAACGACATGGGCGGCGGCAAGCTGGCGCGGGCCGTGGCCGACCCCAACGCGCCGGTCCACTTCGTGGGGCTGCTCGAGGGCGAGGAGCGCATCCAGCTGCTGGTGGACGCCGACGTGCTGGTCTACCCGAGCACCGCCGAGGTCTTCGGCCTGGTCCCCTTCGAGGGCTTGCTCTCGGGCACCCCCGCGGTGGTGGGCGACGACTGCGGCTGTGGCGAGCTGATCCATGGGGCCGGAGCGGGCCTGCTGGTGCGCCACGGCGACGTGGCTTCCCTGCGCGCGAAGATCAGCCAGCTCATCGAGGACAGCGCCCAGGCCAACGCCATGGTGGAGCGCGGCCGGGACTACATCCGGCAGCACTTCGCCTGGCCCAGGGTCGCGCAGCAGCACCGGGCCATGTACGAGCAGGTGCTGGCGGAAGCCGGGGACTCCCTGTGAGCGCCGATCCACGCCGCAGCGCACGCTGGCTCGGCTTCGGGCTGCTGGCGCTGCTGGTGGGCCTGGCCTGGGCGAACGGGCTGGACGGAGCCTTCACCTACGACGACAAGGTCGAGGTGGTAGGCAATCGCACCATCCGCACCCTCGAGCAGTGGAACGCGGTGCTCGGCTACAACGCCAGCCGCCCCCTGGTGATCCTGAGCTGGGCCTTGGACTGGCGCCTGTGGGGCCTGGAGCCCATGGGCTACCACGCGGTCAACGTGCTGATCCACGCCCTCAACGCCGGCCTGGTCTTCCTGCTTGGCGAAGAGCTGGGCCGTCGCATGAACCTCACCCGCCCCATGGCGCCGGCCCTGGCGGCCGCGGCCCTGTGGGCCCTACACCCCATGACCACGGAGGCGGTGACCTACATCACCGGCCGCTCCGAGTCCCTCTGCGCCACCCTGTACCTGGCAGCGGTCCTCTGCTGGCTGCGCTGGCGACGGGGGGCTGACGCCTTCCAGCTGCTGCTCGCGCTCCTCGCCTTCCTGCTGGCCGCCGCCACCAAGGAGGTGGCGGCCACCATCCCGGCCACCCTGCTGGCCATCGAGCTGCTGCTGCCCAGCGAGGGCCCCAGCGAGCGCAGGCGGTGGCTGGGCCTGGCGCCCTTCTGGGCCTTGCTGGCGGCGGGGGCCGTCGCCCGCAAGCTGCTCTACGGGGTCTTCACCACCGATCTGCAGCTGCGGACCCTGGATGTGCAGATCGCCACTCAGGCCGAGGTCCTGCTGCGCTACCTGCAGCTGTGGCTCCTGCCGGTGGGCCAGAGCGTGTTCCACGACCACCCACCAGCCGCCGGCCTGCTGGACCCGCGCGCCCTGTTCTCCGCCGCCGTGCTCGTCGCCGGCCTCGCGTTCACGCTGTGGCAGCGACGGGAGCGGCCATGGCTGGCCCTGGGCGCCGCCTGGTTCCTGCTGCTGCTGGCTCCATCCAGCTCCATCGTGCCCCTCAAGGAGACCATGGCGGAGCACCGCGCCTACCTGGCGGGCTGGGGCCTGTGCTTCATGGTGGTGGTCTCCCTCACGCCCGCGCTGGCCGCGCGCCGCCGCATGGCTATCGCGGCCGCCGCGCTGGCCTGCCTGGTCCTGGGCGCGGGGACCCACCTACGAAACCGGGCGTGGCAGAGCGAGGTCACCCTCTGGCAGGACGCGGTCGAGGGGAACCCCGAGTCCGCCGAGGCCTGGTACGGCTACGCCGACGCGCAGCGCTTCTCGGGCAGCTTCGACGGCGCCATCCTCGGCTACCAGCGGGCGGTGGAGCTTGACGATCTCTTCCTCGACGCCTGGAACAACCTCGGGATCGCCCTGGCGGAGCAGGGGCGCATCGAGGAAGCGCGGCGCACCTGGCTCTCCACCCTCGAGCGCCACCCCACCTACTGCCGCGCCCACAACAACCTGGGCTGGCTCTACTACCGGCAGCGCAAGTGGGAAGACGCCACCGCCGAGTTCCGGACCACGCTGGTGTACTGCCCCCAGAACACCCAGGCCCACTTCGCCCTGGGGAACATCTACTACGGGCCCCGCCGGGACCCTCAGCGCGCGCTGCACCACTACCACGCCGTCCTCGAGATCGATCCGGCCTTCGCCGAGCGCCCCTTGATCGAGGAGCGGGAGCGTCAGCTCACGTTCTAGTCGCGGCTTCCAGCCACCACGCCGCCGCCGCTCCCGCCACGCGGTGCGACTCACGCCAGGCCCCGCTCAGGGCCGCGGCGCGCCCTAGGCGCAGGGCGGCCGACGGGCGCAGGTAGAACCCCCCCCAGGCCCGGCGAAGCCAGCGGGCGAGCTCCTCGGGGGGGAGGTCCGACACCACCGCCCGCTCGAGGTCGGCGTCGATGAAGGAGCGCACGTCGGCGACCTCATGAGCCTGCCCCGCCAGCTGAGAGCCGGGGAGCACGCACAGGGTGGAGAACTGCACGAAGTCCGCGCGCAGGTGCTGGCAGAAGCGCAGGGTGGCGTCCACCTGCGCCGGCCCCTCGCCCGGAGCGCCGAGGATCGCGTAGGCGAGGGTGCGCAGCCCTGCCGCCCGCGCCCGCTGGAAAGCCAGCTCGACGGCGCCGCGCTCGAAGCCCTTTCCCAGCGCCTGCAGGGTGGGTGCCCAGGCGCTCTCGACGCCGAAGGCCACCAGGGAGCAGCCCGCGCGCCGCATGGCGCCCAGCAGATGGGCGTCCACACCATCCACCCGCGCTTCGCAGTTCCAGCGCAGGTCGAGCCCCCGGGAGAGGATGCCCTCACAGATAGCGCCCACCCGCTGAGGATCGTGGGTGAAGTTGTCGTCGTAGAAGTGTACGAAGCGGACCCCCGCCCCGACGAGCTGCTCGAGCTCGTCCAGCACGTGCTCGGCGGAGCGCGCGCGCCAGCTGGAGCCCCCCACGCCCCGGTCGCAGAAGGTGCAGAAGTGGGGACAGCCCCGGCTGCTGATCACCGTCGCCATGGGCGTCCGGGTGGCCAGCAGGTGGCGATAGCCGCGGCGGGGGAGCAGGTCCCGAGCGGGAGCGGGCAGCCGGTCCAGCTGCTGGGGGGGCGCAGAGGACACGTAGGCTCGCCCCGGCGCGCGCACTCCCGGAGGAGGTGCCCCGCGGCTGCCGTCGGCCAGCCAGGCCACGGCGGCAGGGCCGCTGATCTCGGCCTCGCCCTGGACCGAGACGTCCAGGCCCGGAACCTCGTCGAACACCGCGGCTCCCACCGCGGTGGGATGAGGGCCGCCGAGCACCAACCAGCGGCAGTGTGGACGCGCCGCCTGCGCTGCCCGCGCCGCCAGATCCCGCACGGGCGTCGTGGCGGTGATCCCCACAAGATCAGCTCCAGCAGCGGAGATGCGCCCACCGATCTGCCCCCAGCCCACGTCCTCGGCGCGGGCGTCCAGCAGCTGCACCCGGTGGCCGGCGTCGCGGAGGGCTCCCGCCAAGTAGGCCAGCCCAAGGGGCGGCACAGCCAGGCTGACGTCGCGTCGATCCCGGCGCGGCGGACGAACGAGCAGGATCTTCATACCGTAGGGCCGAGCATCAGCCCGCCACCAGGTAACTGCCCTTCACCTGGAAGCCGTTGGGCAGGTTGCCCTGCAGGGCTTCGACGTGGGGATCGAGGGCCCAGCGCCGCGCAGCCACGACCTCGGCGATGCGAACCCGCAGGCGGTTGGACTCCTCGGTGGGGTTGGCCAGCGCCGCCAGCAAGCGGTCCATGGCCCGCTCGCTCTCCTGAGCGATGACCGCTTGGGCGGCGGAGTAGCGCACGCCCTCATCGAAGTCTTCGAGGAAGCGCGCCGCGCTGTCGGCGATGCGCTCGTCCCGCTGATCCGCCAGCAGCACCAGCAGGTGGCGCTTGCGGTCGGGCTTGTAGTCCTCTTTCTCCGCCTCTTCGTCGAGCATCCCCAGCACGGTGTCCAGCAGAGGGCCGGTGCCGCCGAGGGCCTCGATGAGACGCAGGGGGTTGGCGATGTTCTTGCAGCGCTTGGAGAAGATCACGGCGGGATCGAGGGCGGGCTGGCCCAGGGCTTCGAGCAGATCGAAGACGAAGGCCTTCTCGTTGCGGTCCTTCATGGCGTTCTCGATGCGCACGTCGAAGCGGCCCAGCAGGCCGTAGATGGCTTGCTCGCTGCCGTCCTCGGCCAGGAAGAGCGCGGCCGCTTCGCGGTCTTCCGGTTGAGCGTTGATGTTCTGGACCCGCTTGCACTGACGCTCGAGCTGCTTGGCGGGACTACCGAAGATGATGTCGAGAAAGCCCATAAAACCTCCCGCCACGGCCTGTGGCCGGGCGCTGGGTGGCGCCATGTAATTCAGCGTCGATCCGACGTCCCGTCCCCAGGGAAGTCGGCCAGGAAGCGGTGCTCGAGGGAGAGCCCCATCCTGACGGTGGGCGAGGCTGCGCTGAGCCCCACCGCGCCATCCAGGCCGACGCTCCAGCGCCGACCCCACGCCAGCCTGCCGCCGAGCTCGCTGCGCAGGGGATTCGAGGCCGACGGCAGCGCCAGCCCCAGGTCCAGATCGGCCCGCGGCAGCCACCCCTGGTCGAGCTGACCCGGCGCGTCCCACCCGATCCCAGCCTGGACGAAGCCCACATCATCCTGAGCCGCCAGCATCGTGGGATCGCCCAGGATCGCCAGGCCACCCCCGGCCCAGACCCGCAGGGGGCCGAGATCCGCCGCGGCGGCGGCCAGGACGCACAGATCCGTCTCGTCGCTGCCGAGCTCGCCCTCATCGGCGGCGTTGGGCAGCTTGACGCGCCAGCCGAGGCCGAAGGAGGGGCCAAGACCACCCGCGCGGCGGGCGGCCGTGCGAGCGGCCTCGGCGATGGGAAGCCGGACCATGGCCCCCAGCTCGATGTCGCCAGGCCCCGTGATGCGATGCCCGTCGGGGTGACGGTCGCTGGACACGTCCCAGCCCAGGTCCAGCAGGACCCGATCCGCGGCCATCCAGTGTCCGCTCAACCCGACGCTGAAGCGGTCTCGTGGCCCCGCACGAAAGGCCGGGATCAGGTCCTGGTCGTTTTCCAGGTGCACGCTTAGGGCGCCTCGCGCGCGAGGCTCCGGATCGAGAGGCCGGAAGTCCCCTGGAATCATCGCGAATGCCGAAGAGGGAAAGACGGCGAGAAACCCTGTGAGGAGCGGCGAGAGCAGGTCGCTTGCTGGCATCGACATGCCCCTTGACAACGATCTCGTTGACGCCATCGCATGAGTCTTTTTACAATGGCTCGACCGTACGGGTTCCATGTTAGCTCGTATGTGTGGTCGGCATGACAGGATAGATCTATCCTGATGCCGGCACGGCCCCTGCGGGCCTACCAGGAAAAAGGGAGTCCAGACATGTCCACGCGAGCCAGGATGCTCTCTCTCCTGCTCCTCGTCCCTCTTGCCGTCACGGCCTGCGGCGAGGACCCCAAGGACGACACCGCACCTCCGGCGTGCGACCCGGTCGCCAACGCCGGCGAGGACTTGGACATCGCCTTTGGTGACGCCGTCACGATGAACGGCTGCCCGCCGGACTTCTCCCAGACCTGCGCCACGCAGGAGTACACCTACGTCTGGACCTTCGAGTCCGTGCCGGTCGACTCCGCCCTGGACGAGTCGTTGCTCTCGGACAACAACTCCGACACCGCCTGCCAGACCACCTTCACCCCCGACGCCACCGGCACCTACGTGCTCTCCATGGTCATGAACGACGGCCAGGACGACTCACAGCCCGATCTGGTGATCGTCACGGTGGCCAGCGGCAACCAGGCCCCCGTGGCCGACTGCGGCGAAGACCTGGACGTCGACGTGCTCGAGCGCGCCACCCTCGACGGCTCGGCCTCCAACGATCCCGAAGGCGCCGCCATCGAGTACAGCTGGGCCCTCAGCTCCTGGCCCGACGGCTCCGCCCTCGAGGGCGACGACGTCTTCGACGCGAGCGGCCCCGCGCCCACCATCATCCCCGACGTGCCTGGCATGTTCCTGGTCAGCCTCGTGGTCAGCGATGGCGAGCAGTGGTCCGAGCCGGCCTACTGCACCGTCACGGCCGCCAGCGAGAACCAGCCCCCAGTGGCCGACGCCGGCATCAGCGACACCCTGCCGCCCTGCGCCGACACCGCCATCGAGCTCAACGGCTACGGCTCCTACGACCCCGAGGGTGCCGAGCTCGAGTTCGCATGGGACATCCTCGAGGTCCCGCCGGGCTCCCACGCCGACGGCTCCCTCGACTCGGGCGACACGGGCCCCGCGGGCGCGCCGGCCTTCGACGATCCCTCCAGCGCCACCCCGGTCTTCACCTGGGACGTGCTCGGCACCTACGTGTTCCAGCTCAGCGTCCACGACGGCGACTTCTGGTCCGCCCCCGACGTGGTCACCTACATCGTCCCGGAAGCCTCCGAGAACAACACCCCCATCGCCAACGCCGGTGAGGACGTCACGGTCGAGGCCGAGACCATCTGCGAGCTGGTCTCCTACGGCGTCCACGAGTGCGAGCCCTGCGCGCCCGAGGTCTTCGAGCTGGACGGAACCCTCACGAGCGATCCCGACGGCGACGAGATCAACTACTACTGGTCCGACGCCACCGGCGAGCTCGACATCCACACGCCGTACAACAGCTTCACTCAGGTCAGCACTCCCGAGGTCGAGGTGCCCCTCGGCACGTCCTCGACCACCGTCTGGGAGGTGGTCCTCGAGGCCGCCGACTGCATGTACGCCGCCACCGACAGCACCACGGTCACCTTCACCTGCGAAGCCGACTACTAGCCAACAGCCGCTAGCCCGCCTTTCTCCCCTCCGCCCGGGACTCCGCCATGCGCAGCCTGCTCCCCGTCGCAATCCTGATGGTCGCCACCGTCCTCCTCGGTGCCAACTGCGGCAAAGACACGAACCCGGACACCGCGCCCGAGGTGCTCAACAACGCACCCATCGCCAACGCGGGTTCCGACATCAGCCAGCCCGCCGACATGGCCGTGGATCTCGACGCCCACAGCTCCTACGATCCCGACGGTGACGTGATCACCTACCACTGGAGCTTCGAGCACCTGCCCGACGGCTCCACGCTCGAAGAGTACGAAGCGCCCTTCGCTCGCAACCACGACTCCACCGCCGTCACCACCACCTTCACGCCAGACGTCATCGGCACCTACGTGATCGAGCTGTTCGTGCAGGACACCCACGGCGCCAACTCGGCCCCCGACTACGTGGTGGTGGTCGCGGAAGAGCCCGCGAGCCGCCCGGTGGCCGACGCCGGCGACGACCTGGTGCTCGCGCTCGGCGACACCGCCGATCTCGACGGAAGCGACTCCTACGATCCCCAGGGTCGCCCCCTCGCCTATGCCTGGACCCTCGTGGACATGCCCGACGCCTCCACCCTCGGCTCCGGGTCCATCACCGGCGCCACCTCCGCCATCGCCAGCTTCGTGCCCGACACCAAGGGCGTCTTCATCGCCAACCTCCAGGTCGAGAATGGCCTGGTGGGCTCGCTCCCCGACGCCACCGTCATCACGGTCACCGGCGACAACGGGGCCCCCACGGCCAACGCGGGCGAAGACATCGAGGCCATGGACTGCACCTCCATCGCACTGGACGGCAGCGGCTCGGTCGACCCCGACGGCGACGATCTGACCTACTACTGGGATCTCCAGGGCAAGCCTGCCTCCTCCACCGTCACGGTCGCCAGCTTCAGCGCCCGCGACATCGCCGAGCCCACCTTCTTCGCGGACGTGGCTGGCGACTACACGCTGTCCGTCGCGGTCTTCGACGGCGAGGCCTGGTCCTCTCCCGACCTGGTGAGCCTCACGGTCGCCGAGCGCTCGTACAACAGCAGCCCCAGCGTCGATGCCGGCTCCGCCAAGGTGTTCAAGGGCGGCGACGTGGTCTGCACCGCAGCCGGCTACGGCTACGACTGCGACGACTGTGTCGACATCTCCACCTTGCTGGGCGACGACGCCTCGGTGTCCGATGCCGACTCCGACCCCTTCACGGTGCTCTGGACCGTGGTCGATGGCTCCGCCACCATCCACGACCCCACCAGCCTCGAGACCGCGGTGGTCCTCAGCGACATCGAAGTGACCGAGCTGGCCTGCGTAGACAACCTCTTCGAGTTCGAGCTGGCCGTCACCGACTGCACGGGCGAGACCGTCACGGACTCCGTGACCTTCACCGTCAGCTGCTGCGGCGTCGAAGCCCGCTGAGCTCAAGCGCCCCTGGGCTCGAGACCGCCGTGAACGCCCCATCGTGGGGACGCTTCACGGCGGTGTTGCTCAGCGTGGGCTGCGCGGCCCCGTTCTCTCCGGCCCAGCCCCTGCCCTCCGCCCACAGCCTCCCCGCCCCCCCGGCCTCGGAGCCCCAGGTCCTGGTGATCCCACCGCCACCAGCCAGCAGCCGGCGCCCCCTGCCGGCATTCCGCCACGCTTGCCGTGACAGCCGCTTTCCCGCCCTGGCAGGTCCATGGGTAGTGGGCTGCGGCCCCGGAGGGCGCCTGGACCGGGCCGAGCATCTCGAGACCGGACAGATCGTGGAGCTGGACTCCCCCCCCGATTCCGCCGGACTCAGCGAGGGGCAGATCTTCGCTCAGGGCGACGAACACGGGCTGTGGACCCTGCCCGACCCCCTCCCTCGGCACGCCTCATCGCTGATGGATCAGGGCGAGATCGCCCCGCCGGCCCTGCAGGACCCCGGCGTAGCCTCGCTGCACGAGGGGCGCGTGGCGGTCTTCCTGATCCGCGACTCCCACGCCCTCACCCGGGAAGCCGACCCGTTGCCCTGGTTCCCGCCGGCCCTGGCGTGGCCGACCGTGTACTGGGTCGACGGCCGTGATCAGGCCAGCGACGGCCTGGACATCTGGGGCTGGAACCACCGGGCTGGCCCCCCGTTCCCGGTGGTCACCGCCCCCGGCGATCAACGCCACGTGGCATCCTCGGAGACCTGGCTTGCCTGGATCGACGACGACGGGATCTGGCTCCAGGACCACCAGAGCCACGCGCGCTGGCTGCACCGGGCCGACGCCGGCTTCCGCGCAGGGCCGAGCCTGTGGGGATCCGTGGCATGCTGGGAGGAACGAACCGCAGGAGACATCGACGTGCGCTGCTCGGACGGGCTCGAGGCGACCGGAGCCGGGGATCAGGGCTGGCCCAGCCGCTGGGGCCCCTGGCTCCTCATCCGCCAAGGTGACCTGCCATGGCTGGTGACCGCCGATGCGGCCGGCGAGGTCGCACCGTGATGCATCCCAGGCTGATCGGCGGTGCGCTCATGGCGACCTGGGCCCTGGGGGTCGGGCTGTGCTTCGTGCGGATGGAGCCCAGCGGCACCACGGCGGGAGCCCCCTGGCTTGCGGCTGGCGCCGGCTTCGGGGCCGCAGTCGCCGGGGCCCTGGCCTGCACCGGCGCTGGTGGCGCGCTGCTGGCCCGCCTGGACCCTAGCGCCCTCGATGACCACCTGGGCTGGCTGCGAGCCCTGGGCGCCGGCCTGGTGCTCTGGGGGCTGCTCTCGTGGCCGGCGGCCGCGCTGCTGGGGGTCCACCCCTGGGTGGGGTCGGCCCTGCTCATCCTGCTCGCGGCGGGCTGGCTGCTGCGCCCAGCCGTCCGGCTGCCTCGGCCCGGTCCTGGAGTCCTGGCCTTGGGTGCGCTGCTCGCCATCCCCGCCGTGCTGGCCCTGCTCTCGCCCATCACCGACACCGACGAGCTGTACTACCACCTGGCCCTGCCCGCTCGGATGCTGGACCAGGGCGCGCTGCTGGGGGGAGCCTGGATGCCCAATGGCAGCCGCCCCCTGGCCCTGCACCTGCCCTACGCCTGGCTGATGGGCCTGGGCGGCGCCGCGGCCCCCCGAGCTTTCCACCTGCTGCTGGCCGGGGCTCTGCTGCTGGGCATACGCCAGCGGGCCATACAGTGGTGGGGACGCAGCGCGGGCCTGGCCGCTCCCCTGCTGCTCCTGGGCAGCCTGAGCTTCATGAGCACCCTGGGCCTGGCCTACGCCGACATCCCCACGGCCCTGCTGGTGCTCATCGCCACCGACGCCGCCCTGTCCGGGCGCCTGCCCACCCTCGCCATAGCCGCAGGGGGCGCCCTGGCCGTCAAGTACACCGGCGTGCTGGGAGTGGCGCCCCTGTTCGCGGTGCTGGGCGTCAGAGCGTTCCTGCAGCCCGGGCGGGGGCGCGCCTTGGGCGCCCTCACCCTGGCAGGCCTCGCCGCGCTGGCCATCGTGGCCCCGTGGTGGCTACGCAACCTCCTCGACGGGCTCCACCCGCTCTTCCCCTTCGCGGGCTGGCAGGACGCCGGGCCGTTCGTCTTCCAGTTCCCCCACAAGTACGGCATGGGCCACAGCTTGGCGGCCACCCTGCTGCTGCCCTGGAACCTGACCATGCATGCCGAGCACGACAGCATGGTCTTCCTGGGGCGGATCAGCCCAGCCTTCCTGGCCCTCGCCCCCGCGGCCCTGTGGGCAGCATGGCGGGACGCCCGCGCGCGGCTGCTGGTGGTGGTGGCCCTGTGCGGCCTGCTACTGTGGTCCCTCGGCACCCAGTGGCTGCGCTACCTGCTGCCGCTGCTTCCCATCGCCGCCCTCGCGGCCGCGGCCGGTCTGGCGCGCCTGCCACGCTGGGCCATGGCGGGTGTGGCTGCATGCTGGCTGCTCGGGCTGCCGGCCAACCTGCGCCCTGTCCTGGCCACGGCCCGCAGCCAGGCCCCCGTGGCCCTGGGCCTCGAGGCCCCCGAGGTGTACCTGGCGCGGGAACAGAGCGCCTGGCCCGCGATCCACTGGATCAACCAGCACAGCCCCGCCGACGCCAAGGTGGCGCTGCTGTACAGCTGGCAAGCCGCCCTGATCGAGCGCCCCTGGGTGCTGGGCTCGGTCGAAGACCACGTCCCCACCCGGCACTTCCTGGCCTTGCACGGCGACCACGCCCTGCAGCGGCTCGCCGATGCCGGGGTCACCCATGTGCTGTGGTCGCGGGTCAACTTCCTCCACAAGAGCTACGCCTTTCTGGACGACGCGGCCTTCGAAGACCAGTTCGAGCGCCCGGAACGGGAGCTTCAGGAGGCGCTGCAGCGCGACGCAGTGCTGATGTTCGAGCACGGCCGGCATGCCGTGTACAAGATCCAGCCCCGCTGATGCCTTTCGATCTTTCCTCGCTGGCGTGTCCAAGATCAAGAGAGCCCGCCCGCACCCCCGGAGCCCCCATGCGCATCACCACCCTCACCCTGCTCCTGCCCCTCAGCGGCTGCTTCCAGGCCAACACGATGACCGACGTGCTCCCCGACGAGCGCATCCAGGTCAACCTGCCGGTGGACGACGCCGCGGCCAAGGGGCTGGCCAAGGACGAGCGCGACTGGTCCTCCTGGTACCTGTTCACCGCCGGGACCACCGAGAACATCAACACCATGATCGCCTCGGTGTTGTTCTGGGTGGACACCATCACCACGGACTACCGCCCCACCTACGTCGACAACGACACCAACCAGGCCACCTGGGGCCCCTGGGCCACCGCCCTCGACCCGGTGGAGACCCTGCTGTGGGTCAACTACGATCCCTCCAGCGACAGCCACAGCTGGGGCTTCGATCAGTGGCCGCGGGACGCCGACCAGAGCGCCAGCTCCACCGTCATCCTGGGTGAGATCGACCCCGGCGCCACCCGCGAGATCTCGAGCGGTCACTTCGAAGCGGACTTCACCACCATCCACGAGCTCGACCCCACCGAGCCCGCCACCGGCCTGTTCGCCGTCGACTACGACATCCACGCTTCCGGCGTCACCGCCACGGCGACGTTCACCGACTTCGGACCCGACAGTGTGACCGCCGAGTACGCCTACGACCAGACCTTCGAGGGCGACGGCCAGATGGACCTGATGATCCTTGCCGACGTCAACCCCGAGAGCGGCACCGGCGCGGAGGAGACCTGGACCACCCGCAGCCGTTGGGCCGCGACCGGTGCCGGCCGCGCGGACATCCTGGTGACGGGCGGCGACCTGGGTGACGGAACCGCCACCATCACCGAGTGCTGGAGCGACGCGTTCGAGCCGGTGTACTACGCCGAGTCCCTCAGCGGCACAGAGCAGGGCGACGCCACCCTGTGCGCCTTCGAGAGCGCCGACTACCCGGGCTGATCAGGGCGCGTAGATGGCGGCGTAGCCGAAGGTCACGCGCTCGATGCCCATGCTGACGTCGTATCCACGGGCCGCCAGGTAGAGGTGGGAGCCGGCCGCGTCGACCCACACGGCGGTCTCGTCCACGATGAAGCCAGGGTCGAAGTCCACCTGCTGCATGGTGGGCGTGACGCCAGGCAGGCCGTAGTACAGGGCCAGATCGCCCCGGTCGTTGGTGGCCAGCACGTAGAGCATGCCGTCAGGGGCCAGCGCGGAGGAGGCGCTGGTGAGGACACCGGAGCGGTTGGGCACCGTGTACAGGGACCGAGCGATCCAGGACTCGTCTACCCGCACCACCGAGATGACGTTCTCGGAGGGCTCGGTGATGACCAGCAGGCGGTCGGGAGCGTCGTCGAAGACCTGCACCGTGGAGGGGTCGTAGCCGCGGATGGTGGCCTGGCGCACGAACGAGGTGCTGGTGCCAGAGCCCGGGGCCCCGAAGGTGTACACGCTGAGGTTGACCTCGTCGACGGCAGGCGAGATGCCGGTGTCGCCGGTGTCACCGCCGCCCACGGAGCTGATCTCGCTGAGGATGAGCGTGCCGTCGCCGCTGGGCGAGAAGAAGTCGAGATCGCAGGTGCGGGCCCGGAGGGGCAGCGTGTAGGTGTCGTCGTAGTTCCCGCCAGCCAGGGTGGCAGGCTCGGCCCACAGGTAGGCCATGGACTCGTCGTCTTCGGTGGCGGTGCAGCCCACGGCGTGGAGGTTGCCGCTGCCGTCCATGGCCAGGGACAGGTCGTCGAAGCTCAGCGGAGCCGTGACCGGAGGGTTGACCGCGTTGGCGGTGGACGTGGCCCGCTCCCAGTAGCGCACCACCAGCTGACGGGTGTTGCCGGTGGCGATGCCGACGCTGCCGTAGAGGATGGTGTCGGTGGGGTAGAGATCACAGCCCGGGGTCAGCACGTTGGGATCGGGATCGGAGAAGTTGCGGACCCAAGTGATGTAGTCGCCATAGCCGGCACCAGGATCGTCGGCGTCGATGATCAGGGCGATGGCCGAGTCGTAGTAGTCGTTGGTGCCGACGCTGAACTCCTCGGCGGTGACGCCGAGGAAGACCTCGCTGTCGGTGCCGCGGAAGATCAGGCTCTGCGGCGCGCTCCACTGGAGGGAGTCGAGATCGTCCAGACCAAAGGTGTCGGCGTCGCCGTCACAGTCGTGGTCGATGCCGTCGCCGAAGACCTCGGTGGCACCGGGATAGGAGCTGTCGTCGAAGTCGTCACAGTCGTCGCCATCCTTGGCAGAGATGGCGTCGCGGTGGCCGTCGACGTCCTGGTCGTAGTCGTCGTCGCCCATGCAGTCCGAGTCGATGCCGTCGTACCAGATGTCAGTCGCGCCGGTGTAGATGAAGCGGTCGGCGTCGTCGCAGTCGCCGCCGGGGAGGCTGCCCGAGCCGCTGACGTAGGTGGTGGCCAACCCGAGGTTCTCGTCGGCCACGTAGCCATCGGCGTCCTTGTCGTAGTCGTCGTTGCCGCTGCAGTCGGTGTCGACGCCGTCGTACCACGAGTCGGCCTGGGCAGGGTTGACCCCGTCGGAGCTGTCGTCGCAGTCACCGCCCGGGAGGCTGCCCGAGCCGCTGACGTAGGTGGTGGCCAAGCCCAGGTACTCGTCGGCCACGTAGCCGTCGGCGTCCTGATCGTAGTCGTCGTCGCCGCTGCAGTCCGAGTCCACGCCGTCGTAGGCGAGATCGTTGGAGCCGGGGAAGATGGAGACGGCGTCGTCGTCACAGTCACCGCCCGGCAGCTCGCCGGTACCATCCACACCCTGGGTGGCCTGTCCCTGGTACTCATCGAGCACGTAGCCGTCGAGATCCTGGTCGTAGTCGTCGTCGAGGGCGCAGTCGCCGTCGATGCCGTCGTACCAGGAGTCCTCGGCCCCAGGGAAGATGGCCGGGTCGGCGTCGTCGCAGTCGACGGCCACGAGGTGACTGCAGCGATCGCTGCCTTCGTAGCCAGCCTCGACCTCGTTGAGCGGGAAGCCGTCGCCATCGTCGTCGACCAGCTGAAGCTGGCAGTCGACGTCGCTGGCCGAGATCCAAGAACAACCACCGAGCAAGAGCGTGAGCAACGCCAGATACCGCATCGAAGACCTCCGAGTCCACAACGGCGCGAACCGAGACTATAGCAGGTTTGCGGGAGCTGTCCCCACCCCCGACGCCCACACAGCGGGTGCAGCCGGGATAGGGGACGCGAGTTCAATGAGCTGACTGCGTCAGCGCACAGGAGTCGCGCATGGCTGCCAGGGTTGTGGTCGTCCTCTCGGGCTGCGGAGTCTATGACGGCTCCGAGATCCATGAGGCTGTGATCGCCCTGCTCACCCTCTCCCAGGAAGGCGCCGAGGTGCAGTGCGCCGCGCCGGAGCTGGACCACCCCGTGGTGGACCACCTGGCGGGGCAGCCCACCCAGCAGCAACGGTCCACCCTGGTCGAGTCCGCCCGCATCGCCCGGGGTGCCATCGTCCCCCTGGCCGCCATCCAGCCTCAGGACCACGACGCCCTGTTCTTCCCTGGTGGCTTCGGCGCGGCCAAGAACCTCACCAGCTTCGCCACCCAGGGCGCCGACTGCAGCATCGAGCCCGAGACGCTCCGGGTGGTGCGGGGCTTCCACGCCGCGGGCAAGCCCATCGGGGCAGTGTGCATCGCGCCCGCCGTGCTCGCGCGCGCCCTGGGGCAGCACGAGCCCAAGCTGACCATCGGGTCCGATCCAGGCACCGCCCAGGCCCTCGAGGCCATGGGGGCCGAGCACCACCCTCGCCCCGTCACCGACTGCCTGGTCGACCCCGCCAACAAGCTCGTCACCGCCCCGGCCTACATGCTCGACGCGCCCCTGCGCGACGTCGCCAAGGGCATCGCCGCTGCGGTCCGCGCCACCCTCGCCCTCATCTAGCGCCGGGTTCCCATGGCCGCACTCAACCCCGACATCGCGGTCCTCGTCTCGGTCGCACCCGAGGCGTCACCGCTGCGCGATCAGATCTGTGAGCTGGTCCAGGCCTCCGGACTGTGCTGGAAGGACACCCCCCTGGGGATGGAGTCCGTCACGACGCCGGTGCTCTGGATCCTCGACCGCACCGAGCAGCCCGACGCCGCGCTGCCGCGCCATGGCGGGGTCCCGGTCAACTCGGGCGAGGTGATCGAGGTCGCCCACAGCGCCGACCCCACCTTCTTCGACAGCATCGCCCCCGCCGAGCTGGCCCACCGCCTGCCCCTGGCCCTGGGCAACCTGGCGCGCCAGGCGCAGCTGTCCCATCAGGTCCGGCAAGAAGAAGAGGCCATCACCATCCTCAACGAGATCGGCCACGCCCTGTCGGCCATCCCCGAGCGCGATGCCCTGCTCCACGCGGTCCTTTTCCAGACCCGACGCGTGGTCAAGGCCGACGGCGGCAGCCTGTACCTGGTCACCGATGACGGTCGCCTGCACTTCGGGGCCGCGCAGAACGACACGGTGGACTTCGAGCTGGTGGCCAACAGCATGCCCATCGATGACAGATCCCTGGCCGGCTACGTCGCCTCGCGGGGTGTCGTCCAGGTCATCGAGGACGCCTACGAGCTCCCGCCGAACGCCCCCTACAGCTTCAACACCGGGTTCGATCAGCGCTCTGGGTACTGCACACGCACCATGCTCACCGTGCCCATGCGCGACCGCCAGGGCCGCGTCATCGCCGTGGTCTCGCTGATCAATCGCAAGCCGCAGTTCGGCGTCCCCCTCAGCAACTTCGACGACGTGGAGCGTTTCTCCCACCGAGACATCGCCCTGGTGCGCTCCATCGCCGCCCAGGCCGCGGTCGCCCTCGAGAACCACCGCCTGTACGAGGACATCCGCCAGCTCTTCGACGGCTTCGTCGAGGCCGCCGTGACCGGCATCGAAGCCCGCGATCCCGCCACCGGGGGCCACAGCCACCGGGTCGCCGCCCTCACCGTCGCCCTGGCCCGCGCGGTCAACACCAGCAAGGCCCCGGCCTTCGCCAGCGAACACTTCACCCAGGAAGACCTCACCGAGCTCCACTACGCCGCCCTGCTGCACGACTTCGGCAAGGTCGGCGTGCGCGAGGAGGTGCTGCTCAAGGCCGAGAAGCTCTACCCCTGGGAGATGGACGTGCTCGAGGGTCGCTTCCGGCTCTACTCCATGCAGGTGCGGCTCAGTGAGCCCGACCCGGCCGCAGCCGCCACTCGGCTCGCCGAGGTCAACGCCACCCTGGCGGCCTTGCGCCAGCTCAACCGCCCAGGCTCCCGGATGGAGGGTCCCCTCGCCGCGCTGATCCAGCGCGCGGCCACGGACTGGGTGCTGGCCGACGACGGCACCAAGGTCGTGCTGCCCAGAGATCTCGAGCGCCTGTCCATGTTCAAGGGCTCCCTGTCGGACGACGAGCGTCAGGAGATCAACGCCCACGTCGAGCACACCCGGCAGTTCCTCGAGCGCATCCCCTGGACCCCCAACCTGCAGGGCATCCCCGACCTGGCCGTGGCCCACCACGAACGCCTCGACGGAAGCGGCTACCCCAGGGGACTCCACGGCGCCGAGATCCCCACCGGCGCCAAGCTGATGGCGATCTGTGACGTCTTCGATGCGCTCACAGCAGGTGACCGGCCCTACCGGAGCGCAATGACCATCGAGCGCGGCCTATGGATCTTGCAGCTGGAAGCCAAAGCTGGCAAGCTCTGCCCCGACGCCGTCCAGCTCTTCATCGACGAGAGCATCTGGCAGGGGATCACACCCCGCCCAGCGAGCGAGCCGACCCGTCACTGATCCCCTTGCTGTGTATGTTTTCTGCGGTTATCACAGCGACCCTTACGGACGATCTCAGCCCAGGTCAGGTGTGTCATGAGCCCCAAGAAGAAGATCAAGTACGCCCCGCTCTCTTCTGGAGCCACCGAGCGTCTCGAGCCCTACCGCGATCTCATGGGCAAGCGGCCGGACGGCGAGATCGCCAAGCTCGCGGGCATGGACCGCCGCTATGTCGTGGTGTTTCGCATCCACAACGACATCCCCGCCTACCGCCGCGGCAGCGCCTCCAAGAGCGCTCCCAGCGCCGACGACGCCAAGCCTCGCCGCCTCCGCAAGTCCAAGCTGGACGAGTTCCGCCACCTGATGGGCGATGTCCCCGATGGCCGCATCGCCGAGCTCGCTGGTTGCTCCCGCGAAGCCGTCATGCGCTACCGCAAGCGCTACGGCATCGACCCCGCGCCCCGCGGGCGCAAGACCGACGAGGCCCTCGTGGCGGTGGCGGCCCCCGCCCCCGCCCCCGTCGTCGAGCCAGCCCCAGCCGCCGTCGTCGAGCCGGCCCCTGCTCCGGTGCAGCCAGCGCTCGACCTGGACATCGATGATCTGCCGCCCGAGCCCGACGAGCTGCTCGAGCTGCAGGCCTCCCAGCCCGAGGATGAGCCCCAGCCGGAAGAGGCCCCTGGCCTGGAAGGCTATGTGGTGCGCGTGCTCCTCGATGGCGAAGAAGAGGCCTGGATGATCCTGGGCGCCGATCTGGCCGACGCCGCCCAGCGCGCCGTCCGCATCGTCGCCGAGCGCTCGCCTAGCGCTCAGGTCGTCGAGCTCAGCTACTGCGCTGACCTGCTCTAGGCAGCCTGCTCAGCGCGCCCCGGGGGCGCCGTTCGGGTGCGTGGCCCCTGCAGCCGGGGCCGACAGCCCGCCAGCGAGCACACGAGCTCAGCGCAACGCCGCCAGGTGCCTGGCGGATGGGCGCTACTCTTCGTTGCCGCTGCGCCTGGAGCCGCGTTCGTAGGCGGGAGGACGGCTCTCACCTGGCGGCACCGGGAACTCGCTGTCCCGGGGCCAGCCTTGGCGGAGCTCGTACAGCGCGCGATCCCACCGCGCCAGCATGGGCGGGATGGAGAAGGGCACGCTGAGGGTGCCGAGGACGGGCCCGGCGTCCATGAGGGCCTGCTGGAGCCCCAGGGGCTCGAGGCTGTAGATGCCCAAGGCCGAGTCGTGCTTGTCGAGGTGGACCAACGCCACCCACGGGACGAGCTCGAGCAGCACAGGCAGCGCCGCGGGCTGGAAGCGGCGCATCGGGTAGCCCAGCCGCTCGCCCTGCCCCGTGAGCAGGAAGATGGCTTCTTCGAGCTCCGGGCTCAGATCGCCCGACCAAGGCAGGAAGCCGTCCGCGACGGCCGAGTCGCCCGCGAGCAGCGCGTCGATGGCCGTCGCGCCCAGCGCGGGGACCCGCCAGCGCACGCAGCGGTCGAAGCGCCGCCCGCCGAAGCGCGGCTGGAGGTGCGGCTCGAAGGCCACCGTGCCTTCGGGAACCTGATCCATCTGGCCCTGCTCGCAGAACGCCAGCAGGGGCTGCTCGGGGAACAGGTGCTCGAGGACGGCGCCGCAGCTGACGCCCGCATAGGCCAGGCCGCGCTTGGCGTCCCGCGCAGTGTCGTCTGAGAACGCGGCGCCGCTGATGACCAGCCGCTCGAGGCCGTGCTGCTCTTCGCAGGGGAAGCTCTCGACCCAGCGCTCACGCCCTCGGCACAGACGCCCAGGGTTCTGGGGATCGAAGAGGGTCTGGGAGTGTCCGAGGGCTTTGACCATGACGGGGCGCTCCCTATCCACGGCTCAGGGCCGGAGCAAGGCGGCCGGGTCGCCATGCCGTGATAGAAACAGCCTCCCGGAACCGGAGAAGCGTTCATGTCAGACCGCGACTACCGCCGCCCACCCCTGCGCAGCTTCACCCCATACGTGGCCGGCAAGCCTCCCGAAGAGGTCAAGCGCGAGCTTGGGCTCGAGGGCCCCATCGCCAAGCTGGCCTCGAACGAGAACCCGCTGGGCCCAAGCCCCAAGGCCCTCGAGGCCATCCGCGGGGTGCTCGACAAGCTGCACATGTACCCCCACGACAACTCCTACTACTTCAAGCAGGCCGCGGCGAAGCACCACGGGGTCGCGGAGGACATGATCTTTGCGGCCGCCGGCTCGGTCGAGGTCATCGAGCTCTGCGGCACCTGCCTGCTCGAAGAGGGTGACGAGGTCCTCACCTCCGCGCGCACCTTCGCCATCTACTACCTGGCCACCTGGAAGGCCGGGGCCAAGCTGGTCACCGTGCCCATGGCCGATGGCTACACCTACGATCTCGAGGCCATGGCCGCCGCCATCACGCCCCGCACCAAGCTGGTGTTCCTGGCCAACCCCACCAACCCCACGGGCACCTGGTTCACCGCCGCCCAGTTCGACTCCTTCATGCAGAAGGTGCCCGAAGACGTGTTGGTGGTCTACGACGCCGCCTACCACCCCTACTGCACCACCGACGACATGCCCGACCCCGAAGCCTGGCTGGCCAAGGGGCGGGACATCATGGTGCTCTACACCTTCTCCAAGGCCCACGGCTTGGCCGGCATCCGCGCTGGCTACGCCGTCGCCCCCCCCCGGGTCATCGCCGCCATCAACCAGGGCCGCTTCCCGTTCAACATGAACATCCCGGCCCAAGTGGCGGCCATCGCCGCGCTGGACGACCACGACCACATCCAGCGCAGCCGGGAGTTCAACCAGCGCGAGCTGGGCTGGCTGCGCGAGCAGCTGTCCGACCTGGCGGTGACCATCCCTCCCAGCCAGACCAACTTCCTGCTCATCGACACCGCCTTCGACGCCAAGTGGCTCTTCATCGAGCTGCAGAAGCGAGCGGTGATCGTGCGGCCCATGGGGGGCTACGGCATGCCCCAGGCCATCCGCGTCAGCCCAGGCACCCGCGAAGAGAACCAGCGCTTCGTCACGGCGTTGCGAGACCTGATACCGTCTGACATTGATTCGGCTCGGCCCTCGCCGGCCGAGCACCCCGCT
>CALDOK010000132.1 GCA_937912125.1 uncultured Pseudomonadota bacterium | reverse complement strand
CTCTCGGAGAACATTCGTTACCAGCGCTCCGAGTTCCCGGTGCTGGGCCGCATCCCCATCATCGGCTCCCTGTTCCGCTACACGCGCCACGAGCCCGAAGAGACCGAGATCATGATCTTCGTGACCCCGCGGCTGGTGCGGCCCATGAACCCTGACGAGGTTCCTGCCCCACCCACCGCCAGCGAGAACAACAACCCCGACGACTTCGAGCTTTTCCTCCTGGGCCTCGACCACGTGCCCGGCTCCCGCGCCTTCGAGGAGACCGGGCCGGTGGGGATGGAGCGCTGAGATGACCCCGCAGTTGCCACGAGAAACCACCGAAGGCGGCGTCACGGCCGCCGCGATGATCGTCGGCGCCGGCGACGAAACCCTGCAGGCTATCGTGGACGGGCTCGGCGGGCTGGCAAAGCTGACCCCACCCGAGGCTGTGCCCTACAGGGACACCGAGGCGGTGGCGTGGGTAGAGCGCCCCCGCATCGTCCTGATGGACTTCGACCGCAACATCGACAAGGCCATCGACCTGGGGCCCGTCCTGCTGGACATGCTGCCGGGCGTGCTGCTGGTGGCCATGTCCCAAAAGGGCGATCCAGAGCGGATCCGCACCGCGATGAGGGCTGGCTACCGCGAGTATGTAGTGGTGCCCGAGGACATGGACATCCTGCGCCGCACGGTCCAACAGGTCACCATCGAGTCCGAAGCCCAAGAGGACATGCGCGGGCGGGTCATCGCCATGTGCGGCTCCAAGGGCGGCGTGGGTGTGACCAGCCTGGTGGTCAACCTGGCGGCCGAGATCGCCCAGCACAACAGGGTGCTGGCCATCGACATGGTCTTCGGCATGGGGGATCTGGCGGTGTTGCTGGATCTCAAGCCCTCAGACGGCATGGCGGAGCTGCTGCGCAACCTGGGCCGCCTGGACGACCGGGTGCTCGAGGCCTGCGCCACCGTACACTCCTCCCAGGCCCTGGTGTTGCCCCAGCCCGAGGACGCTCAGACCTACGAGCCGCCCCCAGTGGATGCGGTCCTGCGCGTGCTGCACGTGGCGGCTCGCAGCTTCCCGTGCGTGCTGGTGGACTGTGGCACCTGCGCCGACGAGCAGGCCCTCACCGCGCTGGTGACCGCCGACGAGGTCATCCTGGTCACCACCCCCGAGGTGCCAGCCCTTCGCAACGCCTGGCGACGCTTGCGCCTGTTCGACCGCTTGGGCGTCGACCGCGACCGCGTACGCCTGGTGGTCAACCGCTGGTCCCGCTCCGCGCCGGTGTCCCGCAACGACATCGAGTCCAACCTGGGGATGCCCATCTTCGCGACCCTAAGCGACGATCCGAAGGTGATGTACAACAGCATCAACTACGGGCGCCTGCTCGAAGACGTCAACCGCAAGGCCGCACTCAGCCGCGAGATCAAGGCCCTCGCCGGCCACCTGGGCCAGGACACCTCCGTGCCCCAGCCGACACCCAAGCGCGGCCTGTTCCGCTAGCCGCACCAGCCCCGCGAGAGGCAAATCATGACCACGAACACCCGCCTCATCGAGCGCGTCCGCGGCGCCCAGCAGCGCCACCGCGAGGACCCGGCCGGCGTGGGGGACTTCGACCAGGCCAAGCGCGAGCTGCACAACGAGCTGATCGAGTCGCTGGACTTCGAGCAGGTCAGCAAGACCCCGCGCCCGGAGCTCGAGGAGCGCCTGCGCAGCATCCTGCTCGAGAAGGTGGAGTTCCGCGCCCTGCCCATGTCGCGCATGGAGCGCGAGTGGCTGGTCCAGGAGATCCTCAACGAGGTCCTAGGCTACGGTCCCCTCGAGCCGCTGCTCAAGGACCCTGAGATCAGCGACATCCTGATCAACGGCTACGACCGGGTCTGGATCGAGCGCCGAGGCAAGCTCGAGCGGGTCAGCGTGCGCTTCCGCAGCGACACTCACCTGCTGCAGATCATCGACCGCATCGTCTCGTCGGTAGGCCGCCGCATCGACGAGACCAACCCCATGGTCGACGCACGCCTGGCCGACGGCTCCCGCGTCAACGCCATCATCCCGCCCCTGGCCCTGGACGGCCCCACCCTGTCTATCCGCCGCTTCGGCACCGTCCCCATCACCGCGGCCAACCTGATCGCCTTCGGCTCGGTGCCCCGGGAGATGATGGACGTGCTCCGTGGCTGCGTGCATGCCAAGCTGAACGTGCTGGTCAGCGGCGGCACCGGCTCGGGCAAGACCACGCTGCTCAATGTCCTGTCCAGCTTCATCCCCGAAGACGAGCGCATCGTCACCATCGAGGACTCCGCCGAGCTACAGATGCAGCAGGAGCACGTGGTGCGCCTCGAGACCCGCCCGCCCAACCTCGAGGGCCGCGGCATGGTGACCCAGCGGGATCTGGTGCGCAACGCCCTGCGGATGCGCCCTGACCGCATCGTCCTGGGCGAGGTGCGCGGCGAGGAAGCGATGGACATGCTTCAGGCCATGAACACCGGCCACGAAGGCTCCATCTCCACCATCCACGCCAACACCGCCCGCGACGCCGTTGGCCGCATGGAGTCCATGGTCAGCATGGGCATGCCCAACATGACCGACAAGAGCATCCGCCTCACCATCGCCCGCGCCATCGACGTCGTCATCCAGCTCGACCGCTTGATGGACGGCAAGCGGCGCGTGATCTCCATCAGTGAGGTCACGGGCATGGAGGGTGAGGTCGTGAGCATGCAGGACATCTTCCGCTTCGAGCAGAAGGGTGTCGATGCCCAGGGCAACGTGATCGGCACCTTCTACGCCACCGGCACCCGCCCGCGCTTCTCCGACCGCCTGCGCGGCTATGGCATCGAGCTGCCCTCCGAGCTGTTCCGCTTCCGCATGGAGGTCTAGCCTTGAGCAGGCTGTCGCTCATCCTCGTACTCTCCTTTGTCTTCGTGGCGGTGCTGCTGTTCATCCAGGGCATCTACTGGGCCATCCGCATCCGGCGGGTCGAGAGAGACAAGGATCTGTCCCGCCGCATCGGCGTGGTCGCCGCCGAGTCCGAGGACCAGTCCAAGCTGCTGATGCAAGACTCCCGCGACGCCTTCGCGCGCCAGCTCGGGGGCGCCGGCGCCTGGCTTCAGAGCGTCAACCTCCAGGCGGGCCGCACGACCACCGTCCGGTCTCTGCTGATGCGCTCCATGCTCCTGGCCGGCCTGGGCATGGGGGTCCTCTTCCCCCTGCTACGAAGCGGCCTGGCCGTCTCGGGCATCGTGCTGGGCTTCATCCCCCTGGTGCTGCTGGCCCGCCAGGCCGAGAAACGTTCCTTGCTCATCAGCGAGCAGCTGCCAGACGCCCTGGACCTCATCGCCCGCTCCTTGCAAGCCGGGTATGGCCTGTCCGAGGCCCTCCGCGTGGTGGCCATGGAGTCGCCGGTGCCTCTGGCCCAGGAGTTCGGCCGGGTCTACGAAGAACACAACCTCGGCCGGGAGTTCCGCGCCTGCATCGAGAACCTGATGCGTCGCAACCCCCGCAACTTCGACCTGCGCATCTTCTCGGCCTCGGTGCTGCTGCAGCGCGAGACCGGTGGCAACCTCATCGAGGTGGTGGCCAATATCGCCCACACCATCCGCTCCCGCTTCACCCTCAAGGCCAAGATCCGGGCCCTGACCTCCGAGGCGAGGCTCTCCTCCTACATCCTCGGCAGCCTGCCCTTCGCCGTGTCCATGCTGATCATGGTGGTGCGCCCCACCTACCTGCTGCCCCTGGTGCAGGACCCCATGGGCCACATGCTGCTGGGCTACGCCTTCACCAGCTACGCCGTGGGTATCCTGGTCATGAAGGCCCTGTCCGAAGTGGAGACCTGAGTGGACCCCATCGTCACCTCGGCCGCCGCCCTCGCCTGCCTGGCGTTCCTGGGCCTGGGCGTGGGCGCGTGGTTCCTGGTGCACCCCTACACCACGCCCAAGGACCGCCTGCGCACCATGGGTGGCGCCGCCGAGAAGATCCGGCCGGGTCGCACCCCGGACGACCCCATCCTGCGCCAGAAACAGCAGGTGCCCAACCTGCTCAGGCGCGTGGTGGCGCTGGCCGAGCCCGCCAAGCCCGAGGAGCTCTCGCTGTTGCGGCAGCACATGCTGCAGGCAGGCTTCAAGAGCCCCAACGCCCTCGAGGTCTACCTCATGGCGCGGGTGCTGTTGGCCCTGTGCCTGCCGCTGTTCGTGGGTCTGATGATGCCCCAGGCCCAGCTGGCCGTGCTGGCGATGGCGCTGCTGGCCGCGGCGACGGCGGGCTACTACCTGCCGTGGATCGTGGTCACTCAGTCCAGCCAGCGGCGCAAGGAGGGCATCGCGCGCGCAGTGCCCGACGCCCTTGACCTGATGGTCTCCTGCGCCGAGGCCGGCCTGGCCCTGGACAGCGCCTTCGATCGGGTGGCCGAAAACATGGCCGACGCAGCCCCGGATCTGGCCCACGAGCTGCACATGGTCACCGTAGAGGTGGCCGCGGGCATGTCGCGCCCCGAGGCCCTCAGGCGCCTCGAGCAGCGCACGGGCGTGCCCGAGCTGGGGTCGCTGGTCAACGTCCTCATCCAGGCCGACAGGCTGGGCACTCCGGTCGCCCAGGCCTTGCGCGTCTACGCGACCACCACCCGCACCCGGCGTATGCTCAAGGCTGAAGAGAAGGCCGCGGCCATCTCCCCCAAGCTCACGGTGGCCATGGTGCTGTTCCTGCTCCCGGCCCTCTTCGTGGTGATCCTGGGACCCGCCATGGTCAACATCATCGTGGACGTGCTGCCCTCCCTGGTGCAGCAGTGAGCGCACGCCTGGCCGGGGTCGCGCTGGTTGGCGTGCTGGCGGCCTGCGCCGGCCGCGCCGACAGGGCACCCCGAGCCGCCGCCGAGCCGTCCCCCGAGTGGGCCACCCCCCAGGGCAGGTTGAGCACCCAGCTCGAGCTCGCCGAGCAGCTGCTGGACCTGGGCCGCACCCGCGAAGCCATGGCCATGCTGTCTATGGTCCGGCAGGAGACCGATCGGCCCCTGCTGGCCCTGGATGTGCTGCAAGCCCGAGCCACCCTCGAGCTCGGCATGGCTGGTGAGGCCGCTGCCATCCTCGAGCCCTGGCTGGACAACCCACCGCGGGACGCCGACTTCCACGCCCTGCTCGGCCTGGTGCGCTACGACCACGGCCAGCACGATCTGGCCAAGCAGTCCTTCGAGCGAGCCATCGCCATCGACCCCCACCACTTCGACGCCCACAACAACCTGGGCTTCCTGCTCCTGGGCTCCGGCAGGCCCGAGCTGGCCATCGAGCAGCTGCGGGCCGCCCTGGAGCTGAGGCCCAACGACCGTCGCGCCCGCAACAACCTGGGCTTCGCCCTCGCCGCCACCGGCGCCGAGCGGGACGCCCTCGATGTCTTCCGCGCGGCCAACCCCGAACCCACGGCCCTATCCAACATGGGCTTGGCCGCCGAACGACGCGGTGAGACCGAGCAAGCCATCGCCTGGTACCGCAAGGCCCTGGCCAAGGCTCAAGACCACGCCATCGCCGCCGAGGCCATCGAACGCCTAGAGCACCCCGAACAGGGAGACACCCAGCCATGAAGCGAGCCCTCATCTTCTGCCTGCTACCCGCCTGCGCGGGCCAGGTCGCCCACCAGTACGACCACGGGCGTTCCTACACCGAGACCTTCGCCGTCCAGAGCGACCTGAACCGTCCCTCCGCCCTGGACCAGGACTACTCTCTCACCGGCATCGAAGGCGTCGAGCTGCGGGCTCGGGCCGAAGAAGCCACCACAGACGAAGAAGAGACCACCACGGTCAAGGACTCCGAGTAGCCACGGCGCGCGCGGCGGGCGCCCAGGCTAGCCTGGACCCCACTGGAACAAGACCGCCACCGCCGCTGCGATGATCATCAGGGCCAGCAACAGGCCCAGGGTGGCGGGGTTGAACAGCCGCTCCCGGACCGGCGAAGGCGGAGGCGCGGGGCGCGGCTGGAACAGTGGCGCGGGCGCGGGGCTGGCCTCCTTGATCATACGATCACGGGTCCATGAGGGGCGCGAGCGCAGCACCTGCACAGGCGCCTTGCCTGACGACGGGGCACGCTGAGGCTGGGGGGGCTCCGGAGGGGGCGCCGCAGGCCCCCCTGGGCGGGACCAGGTCCGAGGGGGAGGCTCGGGTTCCGGCTGGGGTTCCGGCTGGGGAGCGGGTGGGAGCGGAGGTGGGGGCGCGGCGGGTTCTTCCCGGGCCCCATGGCGCAAACGCAGCGGCTCACGCGCCACAGACGGGCGCAGGGTCAGGGGGGGGATCCCGCCGCTGACCACAGCGTCGAGATCTGCATCGTCCTGCACAGGCTCATCGCCCAGCATACCCATGGAGTCGTCAGCGGAGGGCCACGAGTCGTCCCAGGTGTGTTCCTCTCCGTCCAGGTCGTCCTCTCCGTCCAGGCCGTCCTCGGCGGCCTGGTACTCGAACGCGTCGTCTTCACTCTCCAGGTCATCGTCGTCGTCGCTGAGGGAGCTCAGGTGGAGGGGATCGGGCGGCTCGAGGGAGACCGTGAAGGGAGTGTCCAAGCCCGGGAAGAACATGGCGGGATCGGAAGCCTCGTCGGCGTCGAGCAGGAACTCCTCGTCCTCCTCCTCGTCGTCTTGATCGTTGACGCCCGTCAGGCGGAAGGGGAGGCTGTCTTCGGGCCGGGGCAGGCGCAGCTCGGCCACGAAGTAGTCGGCGGGCTCGTTGACCTCGTACACATCCTCGCCGCCCTCGTCGCCGTCGGGAGGGGGTGCCACCGAGGCGCCGCGCTGACCGAGCCCCACGAACAGACGGACCGGGCCCGCGCGCACTTCTCGATCTTCGTCCGGTTCATCCTGAAAGTCTGGCAGGCCGTGTTCATCCAGCCGCGCCTCGGCAGGATCCTCGTCGTCCAGGGGGGCGTCGGGGGGAGGTGGCAGGGTGATGTTGGGTACCCACTCCTCCACCAGCAAGGCGTCGGGACGGCTGCGAAACAGCCGGGAGCGACGCTGGGCGGGCGGTGCCGCGATCTTGGGCGGAGGGGGGATCATCCCGAAGATAGTGGCCCAAGCCCTTGCTGGCCGCAAGCACCCCCGGGACGTCAGGCGGGGATTGACGCTTGAAGCCGAGGGATAGCGGCGGTATCCTGACCACGATGGCCGCCGTTCCCCACCGTGAGGCGCTGACCGTGACACCGCCGAGGTGGCGGCGCGGCTCCACCCACACCGAGTACGTGCTCATCGCCGCAGTGGTGTCCGTGTCCATCATCGTGGCGGTCTCGGCCATCGGCACCAGCCTCTCCGACATCCTCACCGCGATCTCGGACGTGCTCTCGGGCTTCTAAACAAGCCACCCCGCCGGCCGATGGGCTGAGTGGTCGCGGCGACGCCTGCCGCGCCCCCGCCAGGAGCGCCCATGCTCAGCCCACGCCGCGGCTCGACCCAGATCGAGTACGTGCTCATCGCCGCCGTGATCAGCATCGCCATCCTGGCCGGCGTCACGGGCATCGGCTCCAGCCTGACCGACACCTTCACCAGCATCGGGGACATCCTAGGCGGGTTCTGAGAGGGACATGAACGGTTAGCCTGCCAGAGGAGGCAGGCATGACCCCCTGGATCACTCTCGCGCTGCTCTGCGGCAGGCCCACAGTGGCCGCCGAGGCCCCAGCCCTCATCGAGGCCGACACCGCCTGGACCGCCGCGGACAGCCCGTGGCACGTCGGACAGGCCGTGACCATCGCCGCCGGCGCCACCCTCACCATCGAGCCTGGCGTGCGCGTGGAGGTCGACGAAGGCGTGGGCATCACGGTGCTGGGCGCCCTGGTGGCCGCGGGCGACGACGACGGCGCCGTGGTCTTCACCCGCACCGACGACCACGATGGCGTGGGTGCCTGGGCGGGCATCACCTTCACCGCCGACAGCGAGAGCGCCCTGTTTGAACAGGTGGACACCTGGGTGGGCGGTTCCCGCCTCGAAGGCTGCGAGCTGCGCTACGGCGCTCGGGCCGTGCTCATCCAGGGGGCCTCGCCCCTGATCCGCGGCTGCGCGTTCGCGCACAACAGCTACGAACCCGAAGGTTCCGACAGCCAGGGGGGCGCTGCCATCCGCATCATCGACGGCTCGCGCGCCCGCATCGAGGGCAACAGCTTCGACGACAACCACGTGGGCGGCTGGGGCTACGGCGGCGCCATCGAGGTGCTCGAGGCCGACCCCCTCATCCTGGGCAACCACTTCGAGGGCAACAGCTCGGTCTACGGTGGGGCCCTGTGCCTGCAGACCTCCCAGGGCGCCATCCTGGGCAACAGCTTCGTGGGCAACGTGGTGGAGGGCGAAGGCGGCGCCGTGGCGCTGTACTCCTCGGCCGGGGCCTTCATGGACAACACCATCACCGACAACGAGAGCGTCTTCGACGGCGGCGGTGTGCACGTCTGCGTGGACTGCAAGCCCCACGCCGCCCCCTGGGCCACCGACAACGTCATCGTGGACAACACCAGCCGCGCCATCGGGGCTGGAGGCTTCGGCGCCGCCTGGCTGCGCGGCTTCATGTGGAACGACATCCACGGCAACGTCCGTGGGGACTCACCCGCCGACCTGCAGTGGACCAACGTGGAGCAGGCGGACTACCCCGCGTGGGTCCACAGCCCAGTCGTCCCCCACAACTGGTGGGGCACCACCGACCCCGACGCCATCGAGGAGACCATCGTGGATGGCGAGGACGAGGACGAGTACGGCGTGGTGGACTGGCAGCCCCCTGCGGACGGGCCCATCGCTGCGCCCACCCCCCGGGCGGTCATCACCACCCCGCAGATCCGCTACGAGCAGACCTTCGACGCCGCCCCCATCCACCTGGTGCTGTACAACCCCGGCCAGGCCAGGGAGCTCGAGCTGCGGTTGCTGCTGCGCTTCGACGACGCCCACCTGGTCCCGTACACCCGGGACCTCGGGGTGCCGGAGCTAGAGGCCAGTGGCGACGCCTGGCGAGTGAGCATGCCCGCCGACTCGGCCATCTTCGCTCCCATCCACGACCCGGGCACGGGCACCGCCGACCTGCCCCCGGGGGTCCGCTGGATCGCCATCCTGTACGACGCCGACAGCGGCGAGATGATCGGGGAGCCCCTCGAGACCCCCGTCCTGTTCGATGACGGGGGTGCCCGATGATGGCCCGCGTCACCATCCTGAGCGTGCTGGGGCTGAGCTTGGCCGCCTGCAAACAGGACCAACCCTGCGTCATAGACGCCGCCATCACCGGCGGCTGCGGCGTGGAGCTGTCCGACGACGCCCTGCGCATCGGCGACGATCTCGACGCCATGGTCGGCACCCACGGCGAGCCCAGCTGGGCCGAGCTCGGCAGCGCAGGCGGGCAGTTCGTCTACGCCGACCTGGGCGTCACCGGCTTCTCCCGCGATGGCCTGGTGGTGGACAGCCTGCGGGTGGCCGAGCCCTTCGGTGGCACGACCGCCGATGGCTTGGGCGTGGGAGTGGCGATCCTCGAGGTCTCCCGCACCCTGGGGGCTGGCCAGGGTTCCCCATGGGTCCAGCTGAACTGGCAGCTCGCGCGGGGCCTCGGCTTCGAGTACGGAGACGACACCATCACCCGCGTCCACATCGTCCCCCCCCAAGACCCCTGGTAGCCAATGCTCGCAGCACTCTGGACCGACTGGATCGCCGCCATCCCCCCCCAGGCCGGCATCCTGCTGGGCATCGCCCTGCTCGTCTCGGCGCTGGGGTTCTTCAGGGTCGTGTGGTTCGTCAGCCTGGGCTACGCCGGCTCGGTCTCGGCCATCGCCCTGGCCCTGGGCTGGCTGTTCTGGGACGCCCTCACCCCGTGGTCGGCGCTCCATGGGCTGCTGCTGGTCATCTACGGCGTGCGCCTGGGCAGCTACCTGGTGCGCCGAGAGCTGCTGCCGGCCTATGCGCCCGCCCGCGAGGACGCCAAGCAGCGGGGCGCCGGGGTCAAGCTTGCGGTCAAGCCCATGATCTGGGCCTCGGTGGCCCTGCTGTACGTGCTCATGACCGCGCCCCTGCTGCTGGTGCTGGCGGACGCCCAGGCGGCCGCGCCCAGCGGGCTGATCGTCACCCAGCTGCTAGGCCTGGCCATCGCCGCCACCGGCCTGGGGCTCGAGGCCCTGGCCGACCACCAGAAGTCTTCCTACAAGGCCACCAACCCCAAGCGCTGGTGCGACGTCGGGCTGTACCGCTGGGTGCGCTGCCCCAACTACCTGGGCGAGATGACCTTCTGGGTAGGTTCCTGGGTGGCGGGGCTGTCGGCCTACCACCACTGGCTGCACTGGCTGGCCACCGGCGTGGGCCTGATCTGCATCGAGCTGATCATGATGGGCTCCACCAAGCGCCTCGAGTCAGGCCAGAAGGAACGCTACGGTCACCACGACGACTTCGTGCGCTACACCCGGACCGTGCCCGTGCTCTTCCCCTTCGTGCCCGTCTACAGCCTCGAGAACGTCAAGGTGTACCTGGAGTAGGTGTGGGGGCGGCGGGCC
>CALDOK010000131.1 GCA_937912125.1 uncultured Pseudomonadota bacterium | reverse complement strand
CCGGCGGTTTGGAGGGCCAGAGCGCCGGCAAGTGTGCACCCTGCGCCGCAGCGTCTGAGGTTACCGGCGGTTTGGAGGGCCAGAGCGCCGGCAAGTGCGCACCCCCCGCTGCAGCGTCGGGGATCAGCGCTCGTCAGGTCGGGTTGCGCCGAGCTCCTCGCCTGTCGCGTTCAGGCGATCAACGCCGCCGTCGCACCGCCAACCCCAGCAGCCCCAGCAGCCCCATCAACGCACCAGTAGGCGCCGCGGCTCCCGAGCAGCCGCAGATCATGCCGCCGCCGGCGACGGGCAGGCCGGTGTCGGGGGCGCCGTCGTCGGGGTCGCTGGTGTCTTCAGGATCGTCGGGGTCGTTGGTGTCGTCGGGATCGCTGGTGTCCACCGGGTCGATGGGGTCGTCGTCGCACGCGTCGCCGAGGCCGTCGCCGTCCGCGTCTTCCTGGTCGGGGTTGGCCACGGTCTCGCAGTTGTCGTCGTCGTCAGGGCGGCCGTCTTCGTCCTCATCCACCTGGTCGACCTCGAAGACGTCGAACCAAGCGGTGTTACCGTCGGCGTAGCCGGTGTTCCAGGCGTAGAAGCCCACATTACCGGGGGGCAAGGGCTCGGGATCATCGACCACGAGCTCGATGCGCGGGCTGCCACTGGGCTCCCGTTCGTCCCAGAGCTGCGCCACCAGCCGTCCGTCGTCGTGCTCGAAGCGCACCGCGTGGTAGCCGTACTGGTAGATGCTGTCGTCCACCTCGGCCAGAACGGTGGCGCTGTTGCCGGTGACCTTGACGATGGCCGAGAAGAACCCCTCACGGTCGCCGAAGGGGTGGGAGCCCTGGGAGACACGCCCGCTGTAGTAGCCCACGTGGCCGGTGACGAAGAACATGTAGTAGCTGCCACCGCTGTGGTTGATGACCACGCCCATGCCGTCGTCGTCTTCGTTGTAGATGCACCCCTCGAGGCGCGCGTCACCGAAGCTGTGGTTCTGGTTGACCAGCCAGTTGTCGTGGGCGCCGCCGTCGCCCCAGTCGCCCCAGTTGCTGCTGTCGGGATCGTCGGTGAGGGGGAGCAACCAGGGTCCGGTGTCGGCCAGAAGACCGTACCAAGAATCGCTGCGGTAGCCCGAGACCCAGCCGTCGTAGCCAGCCATCTCGGACTGGTTGGGGTAGTCGCTGTACGCCCAAGCCGGGATGTAGTCGACAGCCAGCGCGGAAGGAGCAAACAGGATCGCGGCGATGAGCGAGAGTGACATGGGGACCCCGGGGCCTCTCCGTTGGGAGAATTCTGGGTTTGCGCAGAGATTCTACCGTAGGCCCTCCTGGATGAAAGCCGAATCCTGTCAAGGAGGTGTCCAGGCGAGGGAAAGCGCCGTGGGGCACCGGATCCGGCGCGGGGTCAACCTGGGGTCAAACCCTGCGGGCGAGAAGGCCCAGGGACCACATGGCGAACCGTAGAACGCCGACTCTCATCAAGAAAATGAATGGCCGTTCATTTCTGACATTCCGTGACAAGACGGTCACGCCTGGGCGGGCCATACAGGGAGCGCCCGGCCGGAACTCAGTTCGGTCCGCTGCGTCTGGAAGCCTGCCCTGGAGTCACACGTGAAGTCGTCCCTCCTCTCCGTGTCCGCCCTGCTGCTCGTCCTCGGCTCCACCGCCTGCGCCCCTGAAGGCCTGATCGCCGTCGAGGGCATGGGCCCCGCCGCCGACGTCAACCAGAAGATCTACGGCGGCTCCGCTCCCGATGCTTGGTACCACGACGCGGTCGTCTCCCTGCACGAGGTCTACGGCGGCTACGTCTACACCGACCCGTTCTGCACGGGCACCCTGGTCAGCGACCAGCACATCGTCACGGCCGGGCACTGCGTCGCGTCTGGCCGGGGCGTGATGCGTCCCACCGAGGTCGCGGTCTACGTCGGCGACAACCCCTACACCGACCTGGCCTCCCACATCTACGCCGTCACCGACGTCACCCAGCACCCCAGCTACAACGCTCGCCGCATCAGCAACGACATCGCGCTGCTCACCCTCGCCGCCCCGATCACCGAGTCGGTCACCCCGGTCGAGCCCTTGCCCAGCTCCCAGGGCTTCACCAGCTCCGACGTCGGCATGACCATCAACTTCGCCGGCTTCGGCGAGACGCGCTCGGGCGCCTACGGTGAGAAGCAGCAGGTGGACCTCACCCTGGGCGGGCTGGGCTGCGCCGTCACGGGCTGCACCTCCTCTGGCGACGCCAGCACCCAGGTCTCGTACCGGCAGAGCGGCGGCGGCCCCTGCTCCGGCGACAGCGGCGGCCCCATGTTCGTCTACCGCGGCAGCGAAACCTACCTGGGCGGCGTCACCTCCTACGGTGACTACTACTGCACCCAGTACGGCGTCAGCACCCGGGTCGACGCCTACGATGCCTGGATCTCCGCCTACGCCGGCACCTCGAGCGGCGGCGGCACCACCGGCTGCAGCGGCTACGACGACACCTACACCGGCACCCTGTCAGCCACGGGCGACCTGGCCTACGAGCCCGATGGCGGCAGCTACATCTCCCGTCGCGGCACCCACGAGGCCCAGCTGTCCGCCGACTCCGGCACCGACTTCGACCTGTACCTGTACAAGTACAACCGCCGCAGCGCCTCATGGCGCGTGGTCGCGAGCTCCGAGGACGCTACATCCGACGAGACCGTCAGCTACTCCGGCGCCGCCGGCGAGTACACCTGGGTGGTCAGCTCCTACAGCGGCAGCGGTGACTACGAGTTCTGCCTGAGCACCCCATAGATCCTACAGGCGCCTGGCTCGAGCCCACCCTCCGGGGTGGGCTTCGTCGCTTCAGCGTTTTTCGCTGGTCAGGCCGCAGCGCACCAGCATGGTGTGGTGCAACACGAGGGTCAGGGGATCCGCGCGAAGGCCCCACTCCTGCAGGGTGGTGATCTCCACCTGGGCCTCGGCACAGCGCCCACCCAGCATGGCATTGAACGCCGAAGATGCCTCGGCGCAGGCCTCCGCGCTCAGGCGCGGCGCGTCCCCCTCACAGGCCGCGGAAAACATGCCCTGGACGTTGACGATCATGTCCGCAGACAGCGGCTCTGGTTCCAGGGGCGTGACGGACAGATCTGGCACCGAGGGAGTGTAGGGCGACGACAGGTAGGGCCCAGGGTGCCGCTCACCGGAGCCGCTGTGGCAGCTGTCGCTGCCTGCCAGGCGGCCGAGGGCCAAGGCCACCAGCATGACCATCCAGACCACACGACCCCAAGGGATGTCGGACTCCTCACTGGGCCTCGGCGCGGCGCGCGACGGGGAGACCCGCTGGGTGAGCCGCCGATCCAAGGCCTCGTAGATGGGCCTGAGGAGCAGAGAGAGCTGCGGAGCCCGCGCCTCGAGCAGGGCACGAGCCTCCGCTGCACCGTCCGCCGACGCCCGCTGGAGGCGAAGAAACTCGCGACCGGCGGCGGTGAAGTCCTCGGCCTGAACCCCCCAGGCCAGGGCGGCGCGCAGCGCGCCGGGGAAGCCGTCGGGGAGGGCCGCGAGGTCCCGGACCATGGCCCAGCGCACCGCCCGCGCGTCCTTCATCCAGGCCAGCTCGGAACCCGAGCGGACCAAGGCGGCCTGAAGGGCAGCGAGCAGGCGCGCGCCCTCCTCGAGGGCCAGGGCTCGCTGCAGATCCAGCAGCAGCTCGAGGGCCTCATCGACGACCAGAGGCTCGAGAACCGGGCCGCTGGGATCGAGCGCCAGGGCACGCTCCACCAGCAGAGCAGCCGCGACCGGCTCGCCCACCCGACGCAGGCGCTGAGCCACGGCCAGGTACCGACCGGGGCTGGGAGGTTGGGCCAAGATCGCGTACTGGGCGGGCTCGAGCCGTTCTCCCCAGCGAGCAAGGACGACGCGGATCAGGTCCTGGTCCACAGGGTCCGGCAGGAGCACAGGCTCGGACGAAGGCTCCTGGTCGGCCGTTTCCCCCGCCCTCGGGACCGGGGGCTGCTCCCACGGGCCGTCGTCCTCCCCCTGCGCGGGGTCCAGGTCCACCCGCATCCAGTCTCCACCGGTGAAGAACCTGGCATTCCGCACCAACAGCTCGTAGGCCTCGCGCAGCCGAGCGAAGCCCTCGGGATCCTGGTCCGGCTTGCAGCCCTTGACCTTACGCAGGTAAGCCCGCCGCAAATGCTTGGGCGCAATGTCGGGCTCGACGCCGAGCACTCTGCAGGCTTCGGTGGGGGTCATGGGGTGGGCTCCGGGCAGCGCAGCTGGAGCACGAGGCTCAGCTGCTGCACGAGGCCACCGATGGATGCGTCTCGGCCGTCGATGCCGCCGATGGCCTCGCGGGCCTCGTCGCAGCGGCCCTCCAGCGCCGCCACAACGCCCCGCTTGGCAGCATCACAGGTGAGGTAGTGCCTCCCGACAACTTCAGGCTGCAGGCACACCTTCCAGTACTCGGCCGCCACCCGCCGCTCGTCACTCTTGGACAAGCCCGCCTGGGTCCAGCGCTCTGAACGGATGGAAAGCACCGCTTCGCCGCTTGGGTATCCTCGGGTGGACAGGCACCTCCCCACCCCAGAACAGACCAGGGTGATCAGGAGAGAGATGCCGAGGATCCAAGCGAAGCGGCGCCGGGTCTCGGGACCCAGGTCCTCGGGAGCCTCGCTGGGCGACCCGCCCTCCGAACCATCACCGAGGCCGACGCCGTACCGCCAGTCGATCATGGTGTGAAGCGGTTCTGACAGGTCCCCGAGCAAGGGAGCCCGGGAGAACAGGATGCTCCCAGCCTCCAGCACTCGCTGCGGCTGGGTGAGCACCAGCTCGGCGAGGTCTCCCCAGCCGTCCGCCCAGTCCCAGGTCAGGCACGCACGGGCCAGCTGGCTGCGCAGGGGGGGCAGCAGGTCCGCGGGCAGCGCCCGGAGCTCCACCAGCAGAGACCAACGCACCGCCAGGAAACCAAGCAGGCAACGCAGCATGGCACCGGTCGCCCCGAACCACTCGGCCAGGGCGTCGTGCACTCTGAAGGCATCCGTCACCGCTCCTGCACGGTGCAGCCCGAGGATCAGGACCATGACCTCGGCGGGCAACCACGGCTCCACGAAGCCCTGGTGGCGGGACAGCGCCAGCAGGGTGATCGCACCCTCGGTCGCCTCGCCCACAGCCCCCACCTCGAGCGCCTCGCGGCAGACCTCGAGCCGCCCCCGGAGATCCCGGTCGAGATCGACGCAGACAGCGCGCTCCAGGGGCGGGACCACCTCGGGCGTAGGCTCTACCCAGGGGCCAGGCGGGCCCTGAACCGAGCCGGACAACAACTCGAAGGCCTCCCGCAGCCGCATGAACGCCTCGGGATCGTCGTCGGGCCGGTGACCCTTGAGCCGACGCAGGTAGGCCCGGCGCAAGGCCTTGGGCTCGATGTCGGGCTCGACGCCGAGCACTGCGCGGGCCTCGGTGGGGGTCACGGCGAGGCCTGGCTCAGCTGAAGTGTGCGACGGTGTGCAGCAGCATGGCCCGGGCCTGATCGATCTCGGCGTCGACCTGACCCTCGAGGGCCAGCCGGAACGCGGCCATGGCCTCGCCAAGGATGCTGCGGGGGGTGCCGGTGAGCTCGACGTACAGCGCCTCGGCCCGGTTGAGTGCGGTGGCGTTTGGCAGAGCATCGCGGGGATGGAACTTGAGCTCGGCCATGGCGGCGCGGGCGCGCTCGAGCTCCTCAGGGCTGAGCTGACCGGGGGTTCGCTCGATGATCAGGATCTCGGTGCGCTGCTGGTGGGGCACGTGCATCTCCACCTCGAGCAGCCCGTTGAGGTCGTAGGTGAAGCGGACCTGGACGGGCTGACCGGCGGGCGCCCGGTCGAGCTGGAGGAGCTCGAACTGGCCCAGCTCGCGGTTCTCGCGCACCAGGGAGTGCTCGCCCTCGAAGACCTGGATGAGCAGCCTGTCCTGACCATCGTTGACGGTGTGGAAGGTCTTGACCCGCGAGGCCGGGATCACGGTGCCGCGCTCGAGCACCGGCGCGAAGAAGCCCGCCAAGTGCTGACGCCCCACGGCCTGGACCACCGCCACGCCGAGGGAGAAGGGGGCCACGTCGGTGACCACCAGATCTTCCACGGCCGCGTGGCCCCTCTTCAAGGCAGCCTGGACCGCCGCACCCATGGCCACCGCCTCGTCCGGGGGCAGGTTCCGAGACGGCATCCGCTGGCACAGGGCCGCGACCTCCTTGACGAACACGGGCATACGGGTGGCGCCGCCCACCAGCAGCACCTCGTCCAGCTCGCTGGGGGTGATGCCGCCGTCCCGCAGGGCGCGCCAGATGGGGTCCCGGATGCGGGCCAGCAGCGGCTGCCAGCAGGCCTCGGCGTCGGCGCGGGTGATCACCAGCTCCACGTCGCGCTCCATGTGGGGCCCCAGGGGCAGGCGCGGCAGGGCCAGGCGGGTCTCCTCGACCTCGCTCAGCCGCCGCTTGGCCCTCTCCGAAGCCTCGAGCAGGCGGGCCCAGCCGTGGGGGTGAGCGGTGACGTCGCGGCCGTGCTCCTTGGCGATGCGGCGCGCCAGCAGGCGCGCGAGGGCCTCGCTGAAGTCCTCGCCCCCCAGGCGCGCGTCGCCCGCCGAGGCCTGCACCTCCACCACGCCCTCGATGATCTCGAGCACGGTGACGTCGAAGGTGCCGCCCCCCAGGTCGAGCACCACCGCACGCTGCTCCTTGTCCAGGTTGTGCAGCCCATAGGCCATGGCCGCGGCGGTGGGCTCGTTGATGATGCGGTCGGCGGGAATCCCCGCCAGCTCGGCCGCCTGACGGGTGGCCCGGCGCTGGGCCCCGGCGAAGTAGGCAGGCACGGTGACCACGGCCTCGGTCACAGGCTGGCCCAGGGCGGCCTCGGCGTCGGCCACCAGGGCCTTGATGACCATGGCGCTGAGCTCCTGGGGCGTGAAGCTGGACCCGCCCAGGGTCCAGGTCTTGTCGGTGCCCATCTCCCGCTTGAAGCAGCGCAGCACACGATCGGGGTGGGTGGTGGCCATGGCCTGGGCCGGCGCACCGACCAGCAGGCGCCCGTCCTCCCCCAGCGCGACCACCGAGGGGGTGAGCTTCTCCCCCATGGCGTTGTCGATCACCATGGGGACCGCCTTGGGGTCGCCCGGCAGCACCACGCTCACGAGTGAGAAGGTGGTCCCCAGATCGATCCCCACGATCAAGCCTGCTCGCTCCGCCATGTCGTACCTCCCGCGCGGTCTGCCAGCTTCCCACGAAGGGGCCGGTGTGGGAAGGCTCAGGGAGACATCGCGCGCAGCTCGAGGACCAGCGGGAGGTGATCTGACCCGAAGATGCTGCCGACATGGAGCTCCCCCACGGCCAGCTCGGGGCTGACCAGGCAGTGGTCGATGGGGATGCGCAGCGGTGCGGGCAAGCCCGCCGGCCAGGTGCCCGAGAGCCACGGCAGGGGCTGGGAGTCCAGGCCGTTGCGCAAGCCGCTGCGCTCCACCAGCTCACCGTAGGAGGGCGCGAGCACGGTGGTGTTGAGGTCGCCCAGCACCGCGGTCGCCATCGCGCGAGCCCGCACCAGGGCCGCCAGCTCCACGAGCTGCCCATCCCGCGCCCGCATGGCGGCCGACGAGGTCGGCGGCACGGGATGCGCCGCCAGGATCCGGACCGGCCCCCAGGGCGCGTCCACCACGACCTCGGCAAGGGGCACCTCGAGATCGAAGCCCTGCACCGACGAGGCATGCAGCACCGGCAGGCGCAGGGGTAGCCGGCTGTAGATCCCCAGGCCGAAGTTGTCCTCCCGGCGCTCGAGCAGGCGGTGGGAGTAGGACGCCAACGCTCCCTCGAGGCGCCGCTCCCAGGCCGGGGTCAGCTCGAGCAGGACCAGCAGGTCGGCCTGGGACGCCTGGATCTGGGGCGCCAGCAGGGCTGCGCTGGGGTTGGAGGCCAACAGGTTGGCGTAGAAGACGCGCAGGCCCGGTGCCTCGGCGACGGAGACCGCCCGCGCCTCCTGATGGTGGGCCGGCAGTCCATAGTGCTCGACCAGCTCGCCCAGGTTGATGGCCAGCGCCGCGACCAGCAGCAGCGCCCAGCGCCAGCGACGGACCGCCAGGACCAGGGGCAGCAGCACGAGCGCCGCGAGCGCCAGCTGGAAGCGCAGGTGGCACAGGCGCTCGAGCAGCCACGACAGCTCTGCTCCATAGGCCAGCAGGCTCCCGATGAGGAGCACCAAGGCAGCCGCACACAGCGAGGGCGCAGCCAGTGCGACGGGCAGGCTCGAGGGCCGGCGACGTTCCCGTGGGTTGGCGCTCACCTCCGGGCTCAAGCTAGCCACGCAGGCCGCGGCGCCAAGCTGTGTGACCCGCTGGCGCGCGCCTCACGCACACCCCACGCAGGAGGTCGACGTGGGCCAGCCTACCGCGAGCCTCTGAGGCACAGCCGGCTCGAAGAGCCTGTGATAGCCCCCCTTCATCGTCCCTGAGGCCCGCCATGACCCCCTTCGCCACCATCTACGACCGCGCGGTGGCCCGCCACGGCGAGGACGCGCTGCGCGCCGCACTCCACCCGGCCACCGGCACCGAGCCGGGGAGGATAAGCTTCGACAGCCCACCTTCACCGGAGCCCCCATGGCCAAGACTCCAATCCCCGGGGCGGCATCGAGCCGCGGCACCCCGATCAGCCAAGCGGCGGTTCAGGCCCAGTTCGACGCCGTGCTGCGCTCAGGCGCCTTCGTCGACCCCAAGACCCTGGAGCGGCTGGTGGACCGGCTGATGCAGAGCGGCAAGGTGGACCTCGCCCTCCAGCTGCTGGATCTGGCCAGCGCCGACCCGCGGCTCGAGCGTCAGTGGAAGAACATCAGCGAGGTCCGCGAGCGCCTGCTGGACTCGAAGATGCCGCGCCCCTGACGCTGACCCGCGCGCCGCGCGCTCACGAACCACCAGGGTGCCCGGCACCGGCCGCGCTGGTGAGCGCCTCGGGCCCTGGAACCCAGCGGTGCCGCACCACGTACACACCTCGGCAGCCGGGCCGGGGGTAGGGCGTGCGGGCGCCGTCGGCCAGCCAGCCTCGGCGGGTGTAGAAACGCCGGGCGCGAGCGTTGTCCTCGAGGACCCACAACACAGACCGGTCGAAGCGGGCCGCCAGCCAGGCCTCGACCTGCCCGGCCAGGCGGTCCGCCAGGCCACCGCCGAAGTGGTCAGGGTCCAGGTAGAACGCAGAGATCTCCCCGGCGTCTGCAGGCGGGGGGTGCATGAGGTGCTCCCAGGCCGGGCCGAACCAACAGAAGCCGCACAGCCTGCCGCCGCTCCGGACCACCCACACCTGGCCGTGCTCACCCTGGTCGGCCAGGCGATCCCGCCAGCGGACCAGGCGATCCTGCGGCTCGAGCGCGTCGAGAACGGCGTCAGGGATGACGCCCTGGTAGGCATGACGCCAGGCGCGCACGTTCAGGGTGACGATATCCAGGGCCTCGTCGGGCTGGCCGGGACGGATCTCGAAGGCGGAGGTCATGCCGCTATGTCTATCGCTCCCGCCTGCGGATCAACGCCGCCATGCCCAGCACCGCGGCCAGGATGGCGTACCACTCCACGCGGGCAGGGCCCTCGCTGACAGCGCAGGAGCAGCCGCCGACCTGCCAACCCCAGAGCATCTCGTGGGCCTGGCCCCACTCGATGAAGGCGTCTACGGCGCTGTCGTAGATCACCACAGCGTCGCCCTCGGCCTGGCTATGGGGGCCGTAGGGGAACACGCCAACGAAACCGCAGGCCTGGTCCTGCAGCTCTGGGCCGATGTCTGCACCACATGTGGCCAGCTTGCAGGCCCCCTCGAGCTCGAGCAGCAGGCAGCTGTGATCCGCCGCCCACTGGTGTGTGTTGCCCACCATCGTGTCCACACCGGTGGGCGACTCCTCGAGGGCGACCAGCACCACCTTGCCGCTGTCCGCCGCGCGCAGCGCCCGCGCGCTGTGCCAAGGCTGGCCCTTGCGCACCAGCTCCACGGGCTCGTCTTGGGCGGGGGAAGCCGTGCTGAGCAAGAGCTGCTGGATGGCTTCCCAGGCCTGCTCCTCGGTGATCGTGCCCGCGTATCCGGTGTCGCCGGAGTCGCCGGTGTCGCCGGTGTCGCCGGTGTCGCCGGTGTCGGCCATGACGGTCGGCGTCAGCAGTCCCGCCAACAGGCCCAGGCTGACGCCCCGAAGGGAGGGATAACGAGGAGACGCAGGGCGCACGACCGGCTTGCGGGGGGACCGAGCGCGCGTATTGGGTGCCATTGCGCCTCCTCGCGTCACGAGCATACCACCGCGAAAGCCCACCGGCGCGCTACTGGTCGGTCCAGAGCATCACCAGCTTGTGAGCGTCCAACCCCACGACGCAGACGCAGAGCCCACCGTCGGCGAAGGGGCGCCAGCCCATCTTCATCCCCCGCGCGCGCCGCAGCCAGCACCGTGGGGTCCAGCAGGCCTGTCACGGCTGGCTCAGCTGGACCACGAGCATGGTGAGCTGATCCGACTCCGGCTCGCTGTGGGCGATCACTCCCCCGAGGTCGATGGTGGGCAGCCCGTCCATCTCGTCCTCGTACACCGTGACCCCCGCGGGCGCGCGGGCCAGGACGGCGGCGAACGAGCCGCCGACCCGGCCTCCGTCGGGAAGGGAGAAGCGCTGATCCTGGAGCCACACCGTCCGGCCGCCCTCGGCGCGCTCCACCACCGTGCCAGAGGCGCAGCAGACCTCGCACTGGCCCAGGATGTTGCGGATCGCGAGCTCGGCGTCCGAGAAGTCCTCGAAGTCGTCCGGCTGCCACCAGCGCACGATGCCGCCTGTGGCGTCGGACGCCACCCAGCCGTAGCCGGCCAGGGCCACCGGATCCGGGGCCGAGCCCGCGGTGACCAGGCCCACCCGAGCCCCTGGGATCACCGAGAACGCCAACTCCCCGGCCTGGGAGGCGCTGGGAGCCAGCACCCGAATGGGCCGCTCGTCGGCGCACACAGTCATGGTGTAGGCCCGCTCGGCGGGCGCCCCCGTGGGCAGGCCGCGCTCGACCGCCACAGGTTCGTCCAGGGAGACCTCCATGGATTCATGGGGCACGAACAGGAAGACCAACAGCGCCGCCGCGATGGCCGCGATCGTCACCACCAGGCAGCCCAGCGCACCCAAGAGCGCCCACAACATGCGAGATCCGCCTGCACCCGATGCCTGCTCCACCATGCCTTCCTCCTGCCTCAGGCAGCGTAGCTATCAAGAAAGCGCCCCGTCCTCCCGTACTCACACCGAACATCCTCGGCTTCGAGATGGGTGGCCTGGCCTACCGACCCGGGTGACCCGCTCAGGCTACAAGCCCAACAGCAACGGGAGCGAGCATGCAGCCTCTGGCCCAGCTCTGGCAGCTTCACCAAGGCATCGAGATCCACCGCGAGGCCGTAGCCATGGCCCGGGCGGAGGTGGACGCGCTGATCCCCGACCGCTGGCGCGGAGAGCACCCGCGGGAGCTCAACCCCGTGCGCTACACCGGGCGCCACTTCTTCTCCCTGCTGCTCATCAGCTCCTACCGGGCGCTGGGCATGGACGACGATCAGCTCCGCTGGCTCGGAGCCATCAACCACACGGTTCGCAGCATCGTCACAGCCGCCGACAACCTGCTGGACGGCGAGGACAAGCCCGTGCTGGCCCTGGCCTTCCCGCCGGGGGCCGCGCGCTTCCGGTCCTGCCTGGGGCTGCTGGCCTGGAGCGCTGCCCTCGAGCGCGTGGTGGCCCGGGGCGTGGAGCACGGCAGCCTGCAGCCCGAACAGGTCCCGGTGGCCGTGGAGCGCCTGCTCGCCCTGCTCATCGAGGTGGGGGCCGTAGAGGCCGAGGAAGAGGCTGGAGTCTCCGACATCATCCCCCCGGACGAGGTGGTCACCCGCATCCACGAGCACAAGGGAGGCAACCTGCTGGGCCTGGCCTGGGTGGTGCCCCTGCTGGTGCTCGAGGACGATCTGCGAGCGCAGCGCGCCCGCACCATGGCCGACGGCATCCACGCCATCGGGCTGGCCCTGCAGCATGTGGACGACGTGACTGACCTCGAGATCGACGTGACCGCCCGGGGCCACAACCTGCTGCAGTCGGTCATCGCCCACCACGGCAGCGAGGACGAGCGGACCCACCTCGAGGCCATGCGCTCGGGCCTGCTCAGCGACACCTACCGATCGGTGTGCCAGGCCAGCATCGGCCGGGTGGTGGCCCGCGCCCTCGACACCGCCCAGCGAGGCTTCTCCCTGCTGGAGCGGGCCGGCTACCCCCTCAGCCAGGCCAAGGCCATGGCCCTGCTCGAGCTGCTCTTCGAGGTCCGGGGCGAGGCGTCCCTGTGGCGGGCGGCGGTGGACCAGGGCTTCGGGGCCGAGCTAACGGCGCAGCATCTGTAGCGGCAGCGCCAGGAAGCGCACCCGCCGCAAGGCCTGGCCCGAGGCGAGGGGCAAGAAGAGCGCACGGCTGGCCATGAAGGGCACACACTCGGGCTCGGGCGGCTCGAGGTCGTCGATGGACAGCTCGTCGCCATCGAGGACCAGCAGCTCCGGCTCGCCCAGATCCAAGTCATCACCACCCGGCCTGTCCGGGGCGATGTTGATGTGTCGGCCGGTGGCGAGGAGGCGGGAAGGCGTCCAGCTCGTCATGGTGAGCTCCGATTGAATGACCATCAGTCATCAATTAGATGACCCAGGGTCAGCCGTCAATCGGCTTCTGCGAAACTCCGTCCAGATCCTGTAAAAAGGCCATGTTTGGCACATGGGGAGCCGCGCCGACCCACCAGCCCCCCAGCAGCCCCGTGAGGATGCCGGCCAGGTGGCTCTCGAAGTCGATGAGCATCACCCGAAGCTCCGGGGTGTCCAGGGCCTCGACCACATCGGGGGCCGGGGTGGACATCTGGTGCAGCCCCACCACGATGCTGTAGTAGTACAGGCAGAAGTGCAGGCCGTCGCCGGGCCGGAACACGGGGAACACCCGCTCTAGCTCTCCCCCGAAGCCCAAGGAGAACGCGAGCAGTCGACGCTTGAACTCCCGCGCTTGGTCCACGGAGATGTTCTGCTCGAGCACCGCGTGGAGCAGGGCGATGAGGCGGATGAGGTCGGGCCGGGTGGTCGCGGCCTTGGCCAGGATGGCGGCGAGGTCCCGGGGGTGCATGGGCCCGGACAGGGCGAGCAGCACCGGCGCGTACTCGGCGAACCAGCCCTGCAGTCGGTCCAGGAGCAGCTGCAGGAAGAGCTCCTCCTTGGTGCGGAAGTACAGGTAGACCGTGCCCTTGGCCACCCCCGCCTCCCGGGCGATCATGGCCATGGTGATGCTGGGGTAGGGCAGATCCTGGAACAGGCGGGCCGCGACCTCGACGATCTCCAGCCGCTTAGCTTGTCTTTCCGCGTCGCTCTGCGCCTTGCGGCCCATGGGATTCCGCTCCTGGACACACCATCATAGCCTGACCGCGGGTCTCCTATCGCCCCGACAGGGCCGCATGGTCATGGAAAGCATGGCATTTTCAATGACCACGAGTCAAGCTATCGCCACTCGATGGGCTCCCACCAGCCCTCGCCGGTGGTGTAGTCGGGCAAGGCCTCGCCCGTGTCCCCCGGGTCCACGGCCTCGCCGCCCCCCATGTCCAGCTCATCCAGCGGACCCAGGATTCCCGCGAGCCAGCCGAGGTTGGTGTCCACACGGGTATACCGATCCTTGCCCAGGCAGTCCGGATCACCCCAGCTCAGGGTCCCAGCGACGCCCACGGCCCCGTCCGCATCCTGGACCATGACGGGCCCGCCCGAGTCGCCGAAGCACACACCCCGGCGGCCCTGGCCGTCGATGGTCAGCTCGTGGCCCTCGAGGTCCACGATGGGCTCAGCGGTGAACTCCCGCTCGCCGTAGCCGCCATCCTCCTGCTGACCGTAGCCCGCGGCCTCGGCCATCACGCCGATCCAGTCTTCGTCCAGCGCATCGGTGAAGAGGGGGATGGGCTCGAGGCCCGGCGCCGCCGCGGTGGTGGAGGCGTCCAGGTAGACCAGGGTCATGTCGGCGTCTGGGTTGCGCTCCACCCGCTCGGCCACCAGGCAGGCGATGGGATCTTCGGCTTGTTGCCCGATGCAGAAGCGCTGCCCCTCGTAGATGCGGCAGTGGTTGGCGGTGAGCACCCAGCGGTCGGCGATGACCGTGCCGCTGCAGCTGCCCCAGCTGCCCACGGCCATGATCTGCCCGTCGGTCAGAGGCACGGCGCTGGGCCGCTCTGTGCCGTGGAAGACCTTGGGGACCCTGCCGTTGCCCCGGCCGGGCTGGGCCGTGGACACCACGCTCTGCAGGTCGGAGCTCAGGCCGCCGTCGGCGTCCACTGCGCCGCAGTCACCGTCGGCGCGCGCAGGGGGGAAGAGGGCCAGGGGGAACAGGATCAGGATCTTCATGGTTTCACCTCGGACCGTGAAGAACGCAAAAAACGGGCCAAGCGAGAAGGACCAAAACGCGCCCTCGGAGCGTCCCCACGGCGCCGGTTGGGGCCCCCCTGCCGCCTCGGTGCGACCCGAACTCCCCACCCGGGGTCAGGGGCAGTGGAGAAGCGCGCGGATGCCGGCCTGGTGCCACGGGTAGCTGCGGGGCCGGTGGGCGGCCCGGGCGGACCGCATGATGCTGTCGACGGGGCCCACGGGTCGCTGGGGCAGATCGGGGTCGGGGTACTCGTCCAACAGGCCCAGCTGGTGCCCCACCTCATGGGCCACCACCAAGCCATCGTCCTCGGTGAACCAGGTCCCTGCGTTGGCCCAGCCCTCGCCATGGCGGACCTGCACCGTGCTGTGGGCGTCGGCGGCTCGATCCACGAAGACCAGATCGAGCACCAGCCCCTCGCGGCTCCAGGTGTCCTCGACGGCTCGCTCCCAGCCCTGCTCCCGGGCGGCGTCCCGGGGACCGTCCAGGTGGACGCGCAGGGTGGCCCGGTGCTGCCCCTCACCGGTGGTGGCGAGGGTGAAGGCGGCGGTCCAGCTGTAGATCCCGTCGGTCCAGGGGTGCTCGATCTCCACGCTCACGGGGCCGTCGAAGCGGTCATCGAGGGCGTCCTCGATCCCGTCGCAGTCGCTGTCCGGCGCCGCGCCCGCGGCGTGGGCATCGAGCAGCCCGGCCAGGCCTCCCACCAGGGAGCCCAGCCCACCATCCGCGGCCGCGCACGGCCCCGCGGCGCGGGCAGGCCCAGCCCCCAAGGACAACAACAACGCCCAGAGCGCCAAGATCATCGCAGCGCCAGGTCCGTCATCAGCTCGCTGATGCGCAGCAGCCGATCGTGCTCTCCCAGGTCGTTGTACCACTCCCAGAAGCCTGCCTCCCGCCCCGCGATCTCGATGTGGATCGAGGCCCGACCCTCGTCCGGTACCGGCGGGCGCTCGGGCACCCGCTGCTCCCAGGCCTCCAGCTCCACCAGCAGATCCACCAGGCCGAGTAGATCGTCCGTGCCCAGCTCGGTCTGACGAATGGAGGCCTGCAGGTCGCCCCGCCGACGGGTGGTGCGCACCACCGCGCCGTCGCCGAATATCTCCACGATGGCGCCCCCGTGCAGGGGGTGCATGGCGGTGTAGGTGATGACCAGATCCAGGGGTACGGACCGCGACGCCACGGCGCCCTCGAGGCTGGCGCGCACCGTCGGGCCCCCGGCCAGACAGAGCAGCAGCGCCAGGATCAGCAGCAGCGCGAGCGGGGAGGGACAGGCACGGGTTGGGCGCGGAGACATGCCCGGAGAGGTCGCAAGATGCGTGCCACTGGACGGCCGCGAGGGACCTGGGCTAGGCTCCGGTCATGCCCATCGACGACCTGGACGCCCTGCGAGCCGAGATCGACGCCTTGGACCACCAGCTGCTGGCCCTGCTGGCGGCTCGCCTGGACGTTGCCCGCACCATCGGGAAGCTCAAGATTGAGCGGGGCATGGCGGTCACGCAGCCCGAGCGCGAGGCGACCCTGCTGGTGGAGCGGGAGCGACTGGCGGAGACCCTGGGAATGGACCCTGCCCGGGCGCGCGCCCTCTTCGAAAACCTGCTGGCCTGGTCCAAGACCGCCCAGCGACGAGACCAGGCCAACCGCGGAGATCGATCCTGACCCGGCCCGCTCGCTCCACCCGCAGGCTCCGCTGCTGGGGCCTGGGGATGCTGCTGACCCTGTGGACCGTCCTGGCCACGGGGTGCGGACTCGAGGCGCAGGAGGGGGTGAAGGTCCTGGTGGAGCGTCGGGCCGACGCGCCCGCGCTGGCGCTGATCTACCGCTGGAACGGGGAGGTCCACACCACCGCCGTGGGCGCTGGTGACGACGGCGGCTGGATCTGCGTGGATCTGCCGGGCGTGGACTCCCGCTGGCTGCCCCTGGAGATCCGCGATCTGGGGACGGCAGAGACCGCCCCGCCCCTGTTCCGCTCCATCGAGCGCCTGCCCGCGCGCGGCCGCACCCTGCGCCTGGGCTGGGTGGACGACGCCAGCCCCAGGCTGGTCCCCATGACTCGCACCGAGGCCCTGCTGGGCACGGACAACGCCGCCCGCCTGGCCTCGGGTGCGCACCTGGCCTGGATCTGCGGCGTCCTGCTGGGGGTGATGGCCCTGCTGCGCCGCTCGAGCGGGACGAACGGCCGCCCCTGGCCCACCCACCCCGCCGCCTCGCTGGCGCTGTGGATCCCCCTGGCCGTCCTGTGGACCTGGCCGGCGGTGCTGGCCGGCGACAGCCTGCTGGTGGGCCTGCACTTCGACCTGTCCGGCACAGCCTGGACCCTGGCCAGCGTGCCGCGCCTGCTGCTGCACGGCCTGCAGGACGCCCACACAGCGTTCCCCCTCGGCGCCGACTACACCCGCCTGGACAGCTACACCTTGCTGGCCCTGGCCTGGCTGACTCCCCTCCTCCCCTCCGGCGCCCTGCACGGCCTGCTGCAGGTGGGTGGCGTGGCCACCGGGGCCTGGGCGAGCGAGCGAGCGGCCGTGGCCCTGGGAGCCCGCGCTCCATGGAGCCTGTTGGCCGGGCTGGGCTACGCCTTCTCCGGCCTGGCGGCCACGGCCCTGCTCGAGGGCCACGTCTACCAGGTGGCCACGCCCTGGCTCCCCCTGTTCCTCTGGGCCTGGCTGCGCACCCTGAGCAAGCAGGGGCGCGCCGGGCACAGCGTGCTGGCGGGCCTGGCCTTCGCCGCCACCCTGCTCACCAGCGGCTACCTGGGCGTCACCGCCGCGGCCCTGGCCCTCTGCCTGCTCCCTGCCGCGTTCCCCGCCCGGCCGGGCCCGCTGCTGAGCCGCACCTGGCCCGCGGTGCTCATCGCGCTGGGGGTGGGGGCGCTGTACCTCTGGCTCTTCACCCGCGGGGAGCTGTTCGCCGACGCCGAGGCCGCACCGGGCTCCCTGGGGTTGGGCGCGGCCAACCTGGCGAGCCTGGCCGGCGCAGCGCCCGAGGTCGACCGGAGCGAACACTCGATGGCCCTGTGCCTCTCGGGCGTGATGCTGGCCCTGCTGGTGGCAGCCCCGGCGCTGCTCGAGCGCCGCGGGGTGTGGCGCGTCGTGCTGGGAGCGGGCCTGGTAAGCCTGCTGCTGGCGCTGGGGCCTTGGCTTCATGCCAGCCCCGTGGAGCCGCTGTTCCCCCTGCCCACCGCCCTGCTCTGGCAGACCCCGCTGGGCGCCTTCCTGCGCTTCCCTGCCCGCCTGAGCTGGGGCTTTTTGGCCTGCGGCGGGGTGGTGGCCGCCCTGGCCGGCACCGCCCTGGAGGCCCGCGTCGGCCGCGTCGCACGCCTGCTGGTGCTGCTGGCCCTGCTCGAGCCCTTCCTGCTGGTGCGCCTGCCCTTCCGGCAAGCCAGCGCGGAGGCGGCCGTGCCCAGCGCCTACACCCAGGCGGATGGCCCCGTGCTCGAGCTCCTCCCCGTGGCAGAGGACACCGAGGCCGACTTCGACTCCTGGCTCAGCGCCACGAGCTGCTACTACCAGACCGTCCACGGCTGGCCCATCGCGGAGGACTGCGTGGACCCCACCGGCACCTCGGGGCC
>CALDOK010000130.1 GCA_937912125.1 uncultured Pseudomonadota bacterium | reverse complement strand
AGCGAGGTGCGGCTGTCACCGGGCGGGGTGACGATCCGCTACGGGCTCGGTGGATATCACATCCATGATCCGTACGGCCCGCCGTTGGGGGGTGGGGAGCGAAAGGTGGGGTACGTGGAGGTAGGGGTGAGGAGGACTGCCAGGTAGGGACCCCTGACGAGGTCCTGTCCCACCTCCACTCGAATCTCCAGTCAAACAGGGGTATCCGAGCCCAGCGCCCACAACCTTGAGCTCGGGCGATGCTCCGGCAAGACCGAAGTTCAGTCTCCGGACTGGGCACCTGCCCCCCTCTCCGTCGAAGCCAGATGCTCGGTCAGCCCTGTTCGCGCTACCTTGCGCAGAGGATCACAGGAGCCCTGATGAGAACCCTGACGCTGCTCGTCCTGACGGCCCTGCTCCAATGCTGCTGCTCCGAACCCACCAGGCACCCTGGCGACATCGGGTTCGAGGGGGACGCGGACACCGACACCGATGCGGACACAGACAGCGACAGCGACACCGAAACCGGCCAGGAGCGCCGCGTGGTCGCCTACTACACCGAGTGGTCGGTCTACGACCGCGACCTGCAGGTCGAGGACATCCCGGCCGATCTGTTGACCCACGTGAACTACGCCTTCATCGAACCATCGCTGGAGGAGGGCTGCGAGGTCTCGGACACTTGGGCTGCGCTGTCCCGCGGTGGCGGCAACTACGCCAAGCTGGTGCGGCTGAAGGCCGAGCACCCCGAGTTGATGATCCTGATGTCCGTGGGGGGCTGGTCCGGATCGGCGGCCTTTTCGGACATCGCCCTGACCCAGGAACGTCGAGAGCGCTTCGCTTCCGCCTGCGTAGCCTTCATGCAGGAGCACGGCTTCGACGGCATCGATATCGACTGGGAGTACCCGGTCGAGGGGGGAGAGAACGGGCGCCCCCAGGACAGGGAGAATTTCACACTGCTGATGGCCGAACTGCGCCAACAGCTCGACGCGTTGGAGGGCGAGCACCCCCTGACCGCCGCGACCACAGCGAGCCCTTCCTACGTCGAGAACCTGGACCTGCCCGGGCTGGCCGAGCAGCTCGACTGGTTCAACCTGATGACCTACGACTTCTATGGCTTCTGGGATCTGCGCTACGCCGGGCTGCACGCCGCGCTGTACCGGGCCTCGGACAACCCCGACACCGCGGCTGGCCAGGCTTTCGGTGACGGCACGGTCCAGGCCTACCTCGACGGCGGGGTGCCCCCGGAGCAGCTCACCCTGGGCATCCCCTTCTACGGCCGAGGCTGGTCGGGGGTGAGCAGCGACAACGACGGGCTGTTCCAGTCCGCCACCGGCGTGCCCGAGGGCAGCCAGGGCTCGGGCTACTACGACTACTGGGCCATCGTGGATGATCTGCTCGACGACAGCTCCTACGAGCGCCACTTCCACGACGAGGCGCTGGCGCCCTGGCTCTACCGCGCGCGTGGGGGGATCGTGATCAGCTACGACGACCCCGAGTCCATCGGCCACAAGCTCGACTACATCCGCGCCAACGAGCTGGGTGGCGCCATGTTCTGGGAGCTGGGGGGCGACACGGACGACTTCGTCCTGACCCGCCAGCTCGCTGAGGCGCTACGGGAGTGAGCGCTCCCGGGGCCTCATCGCGGATCAGGGGGGCAGCTCCTCGTAGCCGCGCTCGATCCAACGGAAGACCTTGTAGTCCGTCTGCTGCCAGGTATCGGCGGGCACGCCGCCGTCCCCATCGGTCTGGGCCGAGCGCTGGATCTCGATGCCCACGTAGCCACGGAAGGCGCCGGTAGCGTCCAGCACCTGCAGCATGGGCATGGAGTGGGAGCCCCGGTGGTAGCAGCCGGTCCAGTTGGGATCGTGGGCCGCGTGCCAGGCCCAGAACAGGTGCTCCCGCGAGTCCCGGTCGGGGAAGGGGTCCACCAGGAAGCGCAGATACGCGGTCTCCATCGGGTCCATAGCCGCGCACTCCGCCAGATAGGGGGCGTCGCCCTCGGCGTCGTGGCAGGAGTGGTCGTAGCCGGCGGCGGCACCACAGGCGACAGGCGCGAAGCCCAGCTCGTCGTCGTCCTGGTAGTGCTCGAGGGGCGGGTCGCCCCCCCGATCCTCGCGAATGCGCCAGGCGTCTTGCAGGATCTCCCGGTCGTGTACGGCCTCGAGGGCCCCGTCGAAGGCTGCGGCTTCGGTGAGCCCGTGAGATGAGCCGTAGGCGTAGCCGTGGGTCGCGCCGGTGCCCCGGTTGGTCGAGGAGGTGTCACCCGTGCGGTCCCCGTCCAGGACCATAGCCAGCAGCGCGCCGTCGGTGTCGTGGGTCAGGTCCCGGTAGTACTCCTTCTTGCAGTTGCCGTTGACGCTGTAGCGCAGGGTGAGGGTGCGGGCGTCGGCGTCGTAGAGGTAGTGGCCCTCCCAGGTGGTGCGCTCGGCCTCGTCCCCGAAGCCGGCGGTGACGTGGGCGGGGCAGTCGTGCAGGAAGGCGCGGCTCGTGGGGCTGCCATCCTCGTTCACCCAGGCCCCGGCGCCGGGGCAGTCGTCCACGTATACCTCGGTGTGGTCCCAGCGGGCGAAGTCCACGCCGTCCTTCACGTCCTCGTCGCAGTCACCCACGGGGTAGTCGCCGTCGTGGTCCCAGTGGTGGAAGGTGCGCAGGGCCCTGGGCCCGGTGCCGCCGCAGGCCTCCACCTGCTCGTCCTCGTCCAGCTCGATCCAGCCGATCCGGACCCAGTCGTCGTTCTGCATGTCCGCGTTCATCCGGGCCTGGGCGAAGACGAAGGTCGAGTGTCGCCAGCCCCCGGGGCGCTCGGGATCCAGGGGCGCGCGCTCCGGTGCCGGGGCGGTGTCGTCGCTCCCGGCGGTCTCGTCTGTGTCGCCGGTGCTCGATGAGGTGTCTCCGGCTGAGCTGTCTGCGGGGGGCCCGCTGTCATCCCTGGGCAGGGGTCTGCTGCGTTGCTCATCACCGCAGCGTCCGAGGCAGGCAGGCAGCAGCAGCGCCAACGCCAGCGCGGATCGCATCAGTACAGGGCCTCGATGAGGTCCACCACCCGGTCGGGATCGGCGGAGTCGGGATCGGGGAAGCTCTGAGAGACGGTCTTGTTCGCCCAGTAGGCCATGGCCCGGTAGTGGTGGTGGATCCCGGTCCAGGCCGCGCGGTGGTTGTCCAGGCAGTGCTCGGCCCAGGCGTCGGTCCAGGTGGTGGTGCTGTACTCCGAGAGGCAGGCCTGCTCGTCCACGATGCCCAGCACCGCGTCGGCGTAGTCGCACCACTGCTGGCGGGTGGTCGAGTTGATCCGGCAGTAGCAGCCCGTGCTGCAGCCCTCGGTCACGCCGCGGTCGAAGTCGTAGACGTAGCCCTCGTCCACCTCGCCCTCGAGGGGGAAGATGCGCGAGGACTGGTAGAGGGTGTGCCAGGCGATGGCCTCGAGGCCCTGCTTCCAGGCGCCGCGGTCCCGCTCCTCGAGCGCTGCCAGAGCCGGGATCATCTGGGCGGCGTCGGCGATCCAGTAGGCGACCAGCTCGGCCGAGGGGTCCGCCACGGTCACGCGCAGCCCGCCGTTGTAGGTGCAGCGCTGGGCCTCGAAGGGCCAGCCGTCCCAGGTGGTGTCGCTGCAGCTCTGCTCGACGTAGGGTGGGACGTCGAGGGTGTCCACGAGGCTCCCGGGAGCGTCACCGGTCCATGTCGCCGGCCCGGGGCAGAGATCGTCACCGACGGCGTCGGGCAGCGCCAGGTAGCTGGCGCTGACCCAGCCCTCCTCGCCCTGGCCGGTGACCGGAGCCCATCCGTCCTGGCTGTCTCCCCGCAGGGTCACCTCGGTGCCGCAGGGCAACGCCCGGATCACCGCGCCCCCCGACGAGGGCTGGTCCCGCAGGTTCAGCCAGTCGGCGGCGGTGACCACCCGGGTGTCGTCGCTCGCGGTGGTGTCGCCGGAGTCGTCTGGGGCGTTCGTGTCCCCTCGAGCCCCGCTGTCGTCCGGTGCTGGGACCTCTTCGCCCCAGCCGGGTAGATGGCGCGTGTTCTGGTCCCCGCAGGGGCAGCAGCCCGAGACGAGGGTGGTGAACAGCAGGAACGATGGAAGTAAGGTGCGTTCGGGCATGAGCGGGCCAGCGCCTCCGGCAGTGCGGCCGATATCGTAGCAGCGCAGGGAGCGAGTCTTGCAAGACCGATGCCGTCCGCCGCCTCCGAGGTCCCATGGCCCCTTCGCTGCTGTTCTCCCTGTTGGCTGCCTGTGCCTGTCCCGACGGCCTGGCGGATCGTCACGGCCCCGGCATCCAGCCCGGCGACTCCGCCCCCCCCGACAGCGGGCCCACAGACACCGCCGGGGGTGACACCGGCGACAGCGGCGGGGGCGCCCCTGGCTCCTTCCCAGCACGCTACCCCGCGGATCGCCTGCAGTCCCCCATCACGCCCTGGGTGCGCGACCGGCTCGTGGCGCTGCGCGATGGGGCCCCCGGGCTTCACGACGATGTGTTCATGAAGGTCGGGGACAGCATCACCGTGGACGACAACGCCCTGGGTTGCTTCGCCGGCTCCCGGGTGGACCTGGGTGAGCGCTCCGACCTGCAGCCCACCATCACACACTTCCTCGAGGGCCAGGCAGGCAGTGGCACCCTCTGGGATCGAGACAGCCTGGCGGCCGAGATCGGCCAGACCGCCGCATGGGCGCTCAGCGGGAGCCCGGCCCCGGTGGAGCAGGAGCTGGACGCCCTCTCCCCGGCCTTCGCGGTGGTGCAGTACGGCACCAACGACATCCACATGGGGTCCACCTACCTCAGCGCCATCCAGCCCTTCGGCGAGTCCATGCTGGACCTCACGGATCTGCTGCTCGACCAGGGCGTGATCCCCCTGCTGGTCACCATCCCACCGAGGGCCGACAGCGCGGCGGTGGACGCCTGGGTGCCCACCTACAACGCGGTGGTGCGCGGCATCGCCCAGGGCCGGCAGGTTCCGCTGGTGGACCTGGAGCTGGGGCTGCGCCCCCTCGACGGCTACGGGCTGTACGGCGACGGCGTGCACCTCGAGCCCTGGTCCCAGGGCGCCTGCGAGCTCACCGAGCAGGGCCTCGAGTACGGCTGCAACATGCGCAACCTGCTTGTGCTGGACGGCCTGGACCGGCTGCGCCGCGCCGCGCTCGACGGCGAGACCTTCGACGAGGACGGCGAGTCCCTGGCGGGCAGCGGCCTGGCCGCGGATCCCTTCGTCATCGACGGCCTGCCCTTCACCGACCTGCGCGACACCAGCCTCGAGGGCGTGCGCGACATCGACAGCTACCCGGGCTGCGGCTCCTCGGCCGACGAGTCCGGGCCCGAGCTGTTCTATACCTTCGAGCTGAGTGCGCGGCGCACCATCCGCGCCCTGGTCTTCGACCGGGGGGAGGTGGACATCGATCTGCACCTGCTGGGCGAGGGCCTCGCGGGCGAGGACTGCCTGCTGCGGGACGACTCCGACCTCGAGACCACCCTCGATGCGGGCCGCTACCATCTGGTGCTCGACAGCTACGTCAGCTCGGGCCGGGAGCTGTCCGGCGAGTACCTGCTCGTGCTGCAGACCGTGGAGGGCTGAGCGATGCGCCTGCTCCCGCTCTTGATACCGTTGGCGATCGTGGCCTGCGATCCCGCTGGCCACCAGCGCAGCGATCTGCCCGACGACACCAGCGCGCGGCCCGAAGGAGACGCGGACACCGACGCCGACAGCGACAGCGACGCCGACGCGGACACCGACACGGGCGATCCCTGCCCCGAGGGCGTGATCTGCGTGGACAGCTTGCCCTTCGAGCACCGGGGCGACACATCCACCAGCGGCAGCCGCGAGCTCGACCGCTACAGCTGCTCCCCCGGCACCGACGAGTCCGGCCCCGAGCTGATCTACCGGGTCGCCATCCCCGCGCGCGGGGTGCTCGGAGTGGCCATCGACGACAGTACTGCCGGGGTGGACATCGACGCCCACATCCTCTCGGAGCGGGACGCCGAGGCCTGCATGGATCGCGGCAACGACGACGCCCACGCGCCGCTCGAGCCCGGCTATGCCTGGGTGGTGGCCGACACCTACGTCGCCGAAGGCGAGGAGCTGTCCGGGCCCTACACCCTCACCATGGGCGTAAGCTCCCTGACCCAGGGGGACTGCAGCATGGAGAGCGGCTGGATGGATCGGGTGGGCGACGGAGGAGATCCGCTGCGCCTGCCCGCCACGGGGATGATGGCGCTGGAGGCCCACCTGGTCACCGTCGGCGACGACTTCGGCGGGTCATGGCCCCGTAGTGGCACCGACGGCGTGGAGGAGCACTGGGCCATGAGCCAGGAGACTACGGGCTTCGTGATGGTGCGCGACCAGCCGTGGTGCCCCCAGGAGAGCTGCGAGTACGGCCAGAGCGCCTGCGGACACCCGCTGCCGGTCGAGGACGAGCACTGGTGCGTCAACATGTACTGGCGGGACCGCCCCGACGAGGGCACCCGGATGATCCTCATGAACGACGAGGGCCGCGCGGTGGTGGTGGCCGCCGGCTACGAGACCGGCCCGGGCGACCTGGACTACATCGGCGGCGTGACCGAGGAGGCCCACGCCTACCTGGGCAGCGGCCACGGCAGCGCCCTCACCCTGGGCTTCGCCGTGGACCAGAGCCTGCCGCTGGGGCCCATCGAGTGTCGGTAGCTGGAGCCCGGACCGCGTCCACTCGACTGATGGCTTGGCTCGGAGCAGGACCGGAGGTTCCGCGGAGTCGAGGACCTCTCCGTCGCGAGAGCCTGCGGCATCTTTGTCGCAAAGAACGGGCTCACATGCTGTCGTGGGAGGAAAACGCTGCAATTTCAGCCTCTCGGAGTTTGGCCCGGATCTTGAAACGCTTTGCCCGACGAAGGCGCCCCCAAGGAGCCCATCCATGCTGATCGCCGCGCTGATCCTCGCCACCCAGACCCTGCTGGCCGCCCCCTGCGACCTGGTGGGGGTCACCCCCATCGTGACCGACCTCAGCAACGTCACCTCCTGCGGAGAGGCCTGTGGCCAGAAGAAACCCGGCGCCAAGGCCTTCGTCTCCGAGTGGTACAACGCCAACGAGGGCGAGGGCAACAGCACCGGCAACCGGATCACCGGCAACGACCGGGGCTCCCTGTACGAGAAGAGCAAGAAGGCCAAGAAGTTCCACGAGAAGCGCAGCAACGCCGATCGCGGGGATGTCACCGGATAGGGCTCCATCATGCGTGCACTGCTGCTGTCTCTCTGTTTACTCGTCCCCTCCAGCGCCCTGGCCGCCCAGGCCGAAGGCTACCTGGACAGCGCCACCTCCAGCATCATCGGCGGGTGGGCCCGGGATCCCGACAACACCGGGCCCATCGCCGTGCACATCTACATCGACGGCGAGATCGCCCACGCCATGGTGGCCGACGCCCTGCGCTCGGATCTGCCCTACTCGGACCAGAACCATGGCTACACCTGGACCCCGCCCTTCTTGGGGGCCGGTGATCACCAGGTGAACGTCTACGCCATCGGAGTGGACTCGAGCGGCACCCCCGACGGGGTCAACCCGGACCTGAGCGGCTCGCCCACCAGCTTCACGGGCAGCTGCGCCGGCGCGGCCGAGCCCGCCCTGACCTGGTGCAACGGGGTGCCCGCCTACTACGAGGATCGCGCTGCGGACACCGAGTACCTCTACAACGACCAGATCAGGGTGGGGGTGAACGGCTCCTACGGCGGCGCCATCCTCGAGCTGTACGGGGCCGATCACAGCTTCAACCTGCTGGCCGAGCACGGCGGCGGAGCGGTGCAGCTATCGGTCTGGGGCTACGAGGAGCAGGGTTCGGACGGCTGGTTCGCTTATGGCGACGGCGTCTGCGACCCCCGCTCCTACAGCAGCGAGGCCGCCTGTCAGGCGGCGGGCCACAGCGCCTGCCGGCTGTGGTGCTGCGACGAGGGCGCCCACGTGGCCAACTGCGCCAGCGTGGACAGCTGCGTGGACTGGGGCGCCGGAGCGCCCTTCAACCCCATCCAGGCCCAGGCCCGGGACTGCGGCTGGGACTCGAGCAGCAACGACGTGGACTCGCTGACCGTCAGCGGCAGCACCGTCACCACCCGCAAGAGCGGCCCCTACCACTTCACCAAGTCCAGCTCCTTCTCCGGCATGGTCTTCGAGCAGAGCACCACCCTGCACGACGCCTATGTGGAGCTCGACTACCGCATCACCTACACGGGGCCCTACACCCTCAGCGAGCACCCCCAGGAGATCCCCGCCGTCTTCCCGGGCGAGGGGATGAACCACAGCTACCACTACTACACGGGGTCCAGCCCCTACACCGACGCCAGCAGCGCGGTCACCAGCTCCATCGGGGCCAGCAACGGCCCGCTGCTGGGGATCGTCGGGCGCGAGCCCTACCCCCACGGCAGCGTCGATGTCACCATCACCGAGCACTGGGTCAGCGCCTGCGACGCCAGCGCCGCCCACTGCCTGACCCTGGCGGTCTTCTCCGAGCAGTACAAGGAGATCGACTGCGCCGACTACCCCTGGAGCGGCTACGGCTACCTCACGCCCCTGGGGGGCTTCCGCATCGAGCCGGGGCTGGACGAGCGCTTCAGCGCCTTCATCTTCCCGGGCCGCTACGACGCCACCATCGCCGGCAAGACCGTGCGCGAGTGGATCTTCGAGCTGGCCACCACCGAGCTGCCCCCCGAGGACGAGCCGGAGGACACCGGCGAGGGTCCCGACGACCCGGAGGACACCCAGGGGCCGGCCGACCCCGACGACACCCAGGGGCCGGCCGACCCCGACGACACCCAGGGCGACGACCCCGACGACCCCGACGACACCCAGGGCGACGATCCCAGCAGGCCACCGGGCCAGCAGGCGGACGACACGCCCCTGGGCTGCGGCTGCGGCGCGGTGGGTGGAGGCGCCTCGGCGCTCGGGCTGCTGGCGCTGGTGCCCCTGGTGCGGAGGCGGCGGCTGTGAGGGTCGCCATCCCGCTGCTGTTCCTGCTGGCCTGCTCCACGGCCAGCGATCCCGTTCCCCTCGTGGACAGCCGGGAACCCGACACCCAGAGCCCCGACAGCGACACCGACGCCGACGCTGACAGCGACACGGACACAGATGCCGACGCCGACGCCGACGCCGACGCCGACGCTGACGCGGACACCGATCCCTGCGGTGATCCCAGCGTCATCCCCAGCCTGGTGGACGACGACCCCAACCCGGTGCTCTCGCCGGTCAGCAGCGACAGCTTCCACGGCGCCGACAACATCTACGCTCCCGACGTGGTCCGGCTGAGCGAGGATCTCTGCCTGATGTACTACGGTGGCCAGGGCGGTGACGGCCACGACCGCATCTTCCTGGCGACCTCCACCGACTGCCACCACTGGCACCACTACCCCTCCCACGGCGCGCCCGAGCCCGTCCTGGACAACGGCAGCTCGAACCACGTCAACGACCCCTCGGTCGTGGTGGTGGGGAACACCTGGTACATGTACTACACCGACGCCGCCTCGGCGGAGGACGACCGCGTCCACCTGGCCACCTCCTCCGACGGCCACCGCTGGACCGCCCAGGGCATGGTGCTGGATGTCGGCGCCACGGGCAGCTGGGACGATCTCAAGGTGGGCCGGCCGGCGGTGCTGCACGAGGCTGACACCTTCTACCTCTGGTACGACGGCAACGACGGCTCGGCCCGCCACGTGGGCCTGGCCACCTCACGCGACGGTCGCAGCTTCACCAGGCATGCCTCGAACCCCCTGGTGCTGCACTCGGGCGCGGTGGACGTGGAGCGGGTCGGTGACACGCTGATCCTGCTCGAGGAGGGGGGCGACGGCACCTATGCGTCCACCTCGGCCGACGGCGTCACCTGGTGTGACCAGGGCCGCATCCTGGGGCTGTCGGGCGCCAGCTGGGACGCCTTCGGCCAGGTCACGCCCTTCGTCCACACCCGGGACGGCTCCAGCTTCGACGCCCTGCTCTTCGGCGGGGCCTCGGACAGCTGCTGGTGTCGCAACCGCATCGGCCAGGTCTACCCTACCGGCGTGGACGCCCCCGCCGATCCCAGCGCCGGCTGCGAGGCGTGCATCGTGGCTCCGTCCACCGACTGCGCCGACGCGTGCCGCAGGGCGGGCCACGGGATCGAGGGATACTGCGCCGCCCCCGGCAGCACCGATCCGGGCGCGTGCTGCGCCTGCGTGGCCTGGCCGAGCTGACCCCTGAACGGAGCACCACCATGCACACCATCGCCGTCGCGGTCGCCGCCCTGCTGGCAGCCCCTCCCGCCCGCGCCACCGACACCTGGACCGAGGTCCGCGGCGGGGTGGACTGGCTGCACCGCACCGTCAGCGGTGGCACCCCCCAGGACATCCACGCTGTGCGCATCGATCTGACCCGTGACGCCGTGGGCCTGCGGGCCTCCATGGACATCTCGGGCAGCGAGCGCCAGACCACCACCTCCACCTTCGCCCGCAGCGTCGATGCCCTGGTGGCCATCAACGGCGACTGGTCCGACGGCTCCACCCCGGTGGGCCTGGCCATCGGCAACGGCTGGAAGTGGCACGACCACTTCGACGACGCCTCCATCGGCGCGACCTGGAGCTACTTCGGCTGCGACGTGTTCAACGGCTGCACCATCGAGGCCCTCGAGCCCCTGAGCACGGCCTGGTGGTTCGGCACGCCCACCATCGCACCCTACCGCTACTACAACGCCGTGGGCGCCAACGGGCTGCTGCTGCTGGACGACGGCGCGCGGCTCGAAGGCTGCTACGACGGCTGCGAGGGCGACACCTGCCGCCACCCGCGATCCGCGGTCTGCCTGGACGAGGCAGGGGAGACCCTGTGGTTCATCGTGGTGGACGGCCGCCGCAGCGGCGCCTCGGGCATGACCTGTGGAGAGGTCCGCGACCTGGCCCAGGACCTGGGCTGCTGGGACGCCGCCATGCTCGACGGCGGGGGCTCATCGACCCTTTGGGTGGACGGCGCCGTGCGCAACGATCCGTCCGATGGCTACGAGCGCACCGTGGCCAACCACATCGGCATCGTCTACACCCATACCCGAGACGACGCGTGCCGCTACGCCGCGGGCGCCTGGTGCGAGGGCACCCAGCTGCGCACCTGCAACGGCAACGCGCTGGTCAACGACGGTGACTGCGCGGCCTTCGGCTGCAGCTGCCAGGAGGACGGTGAGTGGGCCTTCTGCGTTGACTACCGCTGCCCCGAAGGGGACGGCACCGCCAGCGTCTGCCTGGACGCCACCCACATCGCCGGCTGCACCGACGGGGTCTACAGCGAGGGCGACTGCGCCGCCTTCGGCCTGGTCTGCGGCAGCGACAGCCAGGGCAGCTCGTGCATGGACAGCCGCTGCGAGGCGGGTCCGCACTCGGCCTTCTGCCTCGACGAGGCCACGGTGGCCTCCTGCGAAGAGGGCGTGTACGGCGAGAGCGCCTGCGAGCCCGACCAGAGCTGCGTGGAGAGCGGCGGGTCGACGAGCTGTCGGGGGCCGGACGATCCCGATGACACCCAGGGCGACGAGCCCGCGGACAGCGCCGATCCGGACGATGTACCGCCGGGGCGCCGGAGCGCTGGCGAGCCCACCGGCTGCGGCTGCGGGGCCGGCCCACAACCCCGCGGGGCGATGTCGTTGCTGCTCGTGCTGCTGCCCTTCATCGGCAGGCGTCGCGAGGCCTGAGGGCCGGGATCACTCCAAGGCCCATCCCAGCCGCTGCTCCACCGTCTGTCCCTCGCAGCCGGCGTCGTCGCTCACGAAGTGGTCGCCGTTGCTGGGGACGTAGCAGCGGTACAGCGCGACGCTGCCGGACACCCGCTGGTCGTGGATCCAGCCCACTGGGCCCATGGGGCGCTGCCCCTCGCAGTCGGCGTCGGGGGTCAGCAGGTTGTGATCGCCCACCGCGCACTCGTACAGCTGGGTGGTGCCGGCCTGCTCCTCGCGCCACAGCCGCCAGCTGGACTCCGCCGCGAAGCCATCGGGCGCGATGCGAGTGGAGGCCCAGTGCCCCCGCGAGGACGAGTGGGAGCGGGTGAGCACGGTGTAAGGCAGGTCCTCGAAGCCGCAGGAGAGCTGCTGGGGTGAGAGGTCGGCGCGGTTGGCCAGGGCCCAGGTGGCCCAGGCAGCTTTGGCCGAGCCGTCGGTGGCCCGCAGGCCCAGCCCCAGGCCGCCGGCGGTCTCGTCCGGGTGGTCCTGCATGCGGTGGTAGATGTAGCGGGACACCCCGGGGGTCCCCAGCACGTTGACGAAGCTGTCGCACAGCGCGGTGGCCTGGGCGGCCTCGGAGCTGGGAGAGAGGGAGTTGATCCCGCTCTCGGTCAGGTGGATGTCGCCCGCGGCCGCGCCGTCGGGCCAGGTGGCGTGCAGCCAGCCGGGCAGGGCGCCGAGGTTGCCGTAGGTGACACGGGGCCAGTCGTCGGCGGAGAACTCGGGGGAGAGCAGATCCGGGGGGTAGGGGTGGTAGGCCACCCGCCAGTCCCGGCTGCCCGCCGAGGCCGCCACGGCTCGGACCACGGTCTGGCCGGCGATGAGCGCGTCGTGGGCCGAAGGCTGGTCGTAGTCGGGGCTGGCGAAGTGGTGGTCCAGGGAGATGAACACCTTGGCGTGGCTCTGCTCCGCGCGGATGGCGTCGAAGGCCAGCGTGTAGTTCTCGGCGTAGGTGGAGGTCCACTCATCGCTGTCGCAGGGGTCGCCCTGGCCGCAGCCGATGTCGAACCAGATGTTGCTGTTGACCTCGTTGTGGATCACGAAGTCCGACACCCGGCCCACGCCGTTGTGGCCGTTGTAGCGGCGGGCCACCATGCCCGCGAAGCGGGCGTAGTCCGCGGCGTCGTCCGGGGCGCAGAAGATCTCGAAGCCCGCGGCCGCCGGGGAGCAGTCCCGACCGGTGCGCGCCCACTCCGGCACGCCGTAGACCACCGCCGTGACCGCCAGCCCCCGGGCGCTCCAGTCGGCGATGGCGGCGTCCACCGAGGCGTCGGGCTGGAAGCACCAGCCGTCGTAGGCCACCTGACCCTCGTCGCAGGGCGCGGTGCGCTGCTCGGGCTGCCAGAAGGCCCACACCAGGTTCATGGCCACCGAGCCGGTCTGGTTGCCCGCGATCTCGTCGGGATCGCCCCAGAAGTCGGGCTGCAGCCCCTTGAGCAGGTAGGGGTCCTCGTCCGGGTAGGGCTCCGCCGTGTAGCGCTGCATCCCGCCAGGCTCGGTGTCGGTGTCGGTGTCGGCGTCGGTGTCGGCGTCGGTGTCGGTGTCAGCGTCAGCGTCCGTGTCAGCGTCCGCGTCGGTGTCGGCCGGATCGCCGGGCGGGTGGGGCACGGGATCTGCCCCCCCGCAGGCGGCCAGCGTCAGCGGACAGGTGAGCAACAGCGGTCTGATCATGGTCTCATCCTTCGCCTGGGCTGCAGCAGCGACAGCCCGAGCAGGGCCCACCAGGTACCCCAGGCGATGCCTCCACCGCTGTGGCAGCCCCCGCAGCCCTCGTCGACCTCGCCGTGCCGGCTGTCTGGCGGCCCGCCCACGTCGCTGTCAGGCGCATCGCTGTCCTCGGGTGTGGCCGTGTCCTCCGACGCGCCTGTGTCCTCGATGGGATCGAGGCGGGTGAGGCGCAGGGCGTCGGCCGGGATCTTCTGGCCCGAGGCCACCGCGCCGTCGTGGTCGTCGTACAGCGCCACCCACTGCTCGCCGCCGGCCGCGAAGTCGAAGCTGCCCAGGCTCAGCCAGCCGTCGCCCTGGCTCGAGTCCACGCTCAGCTCGTGCTCCACCCCGTCGGCCACCACCACGTAGCGGGCCTGATCGTAGACGCTGTAGGCCGACTCGGCCCAGACCTCCACCTCGTAGCTGCCAGCCCGCGCCAGGTGCAGGCGCCACCAGGCCCAGTTGTCGGGCTGGTCGGTGTTCCAGGCGTTGGTCCAGTACAGGTGGCCGCCGTAGCCCTCGTCCACCGGGCGCCAGGTGTCCGGGTTGCCGAAGAGCTGGAAGCAGGCGTCGCCGTCATCGATGACGCCTCCCTCAGCGGGGATGGTCCCACAGGGCTCGGCCGCGGCGCAATGCCCCGCCCGGGCGGGCATGCCCGTGCCCTCACCGGCGAAGATCCCCCAGTGGTTGCCCACGGAGCGCGTGCCCCCGCCGCTGTTGTTGCCGCTGTAGTCGTTGACGTAGCCCTCACCCGAGACCCACATCTGGCTCGAGCCGCCCCCGTCGATGTTGAAGGCCACCCAGGCGCCCAGCTGGGACATCAGCTCCGCCAGCTCGGCCCCGTACATGCCCGAGTTGGACGAGGTGCGGCCATCCACCGTCGCCAGGATGAAGGTCTGACGGTCCTGTGTGATGCCCATGGCCGTGCGCGGGTGGCGGTCGCGCATGTCGCTGCGGTCCGGGAAACAGTCGTCGTCGGTGGGGCTCGAGCAGGTGAAGGGCTCGCCCTCGATCACCAGCTCGGGGAAGCCGCTGACCAGGGCGATGGTGCCCGGCGGGGGCGCAGGGGCCACGGTGCCCGGCTCCCAACCTTCGCTGACGGCCATGTTCTGCTTGACCCACTTGCTGTGGGTGAACTCCACCCCGTCGTGCAAGAACGCGATCCAGCCGTAGTCCTGGTAGTACCAGTCGCCGCTGCAGTCGGCGCAGAGGCCGGTCTGATCCGCGGGCCAGGGCACGCCCTCGCCCACCGCGTCGCCGTAGACCTGGGGACCGCTGGTGTAGAAGTCGCCGTTGGTGGCGGCCTGAACCCCGCGATCCGCGGCCCAGGAGCCCGTGCTGGCGTAGCCCGAGGGGGCCTTGGTGGCGTCGACGTGCACGCGGCCTTCGCAGAGATCCACCAGCAGGACCCAGACGTCGGTGGAGGGGCTCGAGGCGCGGTACTCCCGCAGCGTGACGCCGGGGTGGGGCTCGGACTCCGCCTGCAGAGACAGGCTGAGGGCGCCCGCGGGGGAGGCGCACAGGGCGACGAGGATGAGGCTGGGGAGCATGGCGTCCAGTCTACGGCATCCGCGCGCTCTCAACGGAGCAGCGCTCCAGGCGCCTGGCCCGCCCAGGCCGTGTAGGCACGGCTTAAATAGCTGCGGCTCATCCCCACCGCTGCCGCCAGCTCTCCCACGGTGCGGTGGCTCCCGGCCTCGATCAAACCCCTGGCATGGATCAAGCGCTGCTCGCGTAGCCAGGTGGCGGGCGGCATCCCCGCGAGGCGGTGCAGCTCGCGGCGGAGGGTGCGCTCGCTCATGGCGCAGGCGCGGGCGAGCTGGACCACCCCGAAGTCGGGATCGGAGAGGCGCTCGCTGACCGCGCGCTGCAGGCGCTCGAGCGTGGCGCGGTCGGCCTCGGGGAGGGTGTCCTGCTCGCCGGCAGGGGCATCCTCGGAGCCGCGCCCCACCAGCCTGCGCACCCGCGCCCGCAGCTCGGCGACGCGGAAGGGCTTGACCAGGTAGTCGTCGGCCACCTCGAGCCCGGCGACCCGGTCCTCGACCGCGGCCTTGGCCGACACCAGCAGGATGGGCACCGAGGACAGCGCCGCGTCCGCCCGCAGCGTCCGGGCCAGCTCCAGCCCGGTCATGCCCGGCATCATCACGTCGCTGACCACGATCGCGGGGCGCTCGGTGCGGGCCAGGGCCAGCGCCTCCTGGCCCCCGGCCGCGGTCAGCACCCGGCAGCAGGCGCTGAGCTGCGCAGCGAGGAAGGCGCGCATGTCGGGGTGATCCTCGACCACCAGGGCCAGGGGGCCTTCGCCCTGGGGAACGGGCTCTGAGACGACCTGCGGCGCAAGGTCGTCGGGCGCCGACTCCAGCTCGACCTCGTCCACAGTGTGTGGGGCGTCCTCCACCGGCAGCGTGAACCAGAATGCGCTACCGCCCTCGGACCGGGGGTCCACCCCGATGCGGCCCCCGTGCAGCTCCACCACCTCCTTCGCCAGGGAGAGCCCGAGCCCGGTGCCGCCGTGCTGCCGGCGGTCGCTCCGGTCCACCTGGAACAGGCGCTCGAAGACCCGCTCCCGATCCGAAGCGTCGAGCCCCGGGCCGTCGTCGAGCACGGTGATCCGAACCCAGTCGCTGTCGCGCTCCAGGGCCACGGTGATGGCGCCGCCTTCGGGGGTGAACTTGAGCGCGTTGTGGACCAGGTTGCCCAAGGCTTTGTCGATCAGCGCTGGATCGCACCACAGGACGGTGGCACCCTCGCTGGGCCCACTCAGCGCGATGCGCTTCTGCTCGGCCATGTGCTCCAGCCGATCCAGGGTGCGGCGGACGAGGGCTTCGACCTCGATCCGACGGACGCGCATGGGCAGCTCCCCGGCCTCCAAGCGCGCGATGTCGGACAGCTGGTCCACCAGCTTGTCGAGCTCCTGGGCGTTGCGCAGGGCCAGCTCGCCGCAGCGTCGGGCGTCGTCGCTGGTGTCTTCATGGCTCAACAGCTCGTCGAGGGGGCCGATCACCAGGGAGACCGGGGTGCGCAGCTCGTGGTTGAGGTTGACGATCATCCGGGTGCGCAGCTCGTCGAGCTGCTCGAGGCGCTCGGCCTGGGCGCCGAGCTGGTCCTTCTGCTGCTCGAGCACACGGGTGCTCTCGGCCAGCTGCGCCGTGCGGGCCTCGACCAGGGCCTCGAGCTGCCGCTCCCGGGCGCGACGGGCGAACTCCCGCAGCCGGAAGATGGCGCCTGTGAAGGCGGCGCCGATCAGGATGACGAACAGGTAGAAGCTGCGCCGCTCCTCGAGCCGGGGCGCGCGGCGGCCCACTACGGAGACCCCAGGCCCCCAGGCCCCGGCCAGGCCTGCCTGCAGCTCGATGCGGAAGTCCCCAGTGGGCAGCGAAGAGAGGCTCAGCTCTCGCTCACGCTCCGGGTGTGACCACGGGCCGCTGCCGACGCGCCAGCGCACCGAGACCTGATCCGCCCAGATGGACTCCGCCACCGTCCAGCGCAGCTTCAGGGGGGCGTGGTCCGAGGCCAGGGACAGCGCGTCGCTGGAGACCACCTCGTTCCCCACCAGCAGCCGGTCGATCCGCACCGAGGGCGCCGCGGGGAAGTCGAAGTCCACGGGCCGGATCCCGGCCGCGCCGCGCTGGGTGGGGAACCAGAGCACCCCGTCGTCGTCGCGGGCGAAGGCCTGGTCGTTGCCGCCGTTGGCCTCGGAGCTGGCCATGCCGTGCCGGCGGTCCAACACCAGGAAGCCCACCTCGTCGAGCTCGCCGCGGGCGAAGGCGTCGAGCTCCTCGACGCGGGCCACGGCGATACCGTAGTTGGTGCTGACCCAGACCCGGCCGAGCCCGTCGGGGACGCTGACGTGGGCGCCGGGGGCCGGTAGCCCGGCCCCTTCGTCCACGCAGCGCCAGGGCCGCGTCGCGACCTCGGCCAGCGGTACGGTGCACAGCCCGGCGTCCTCGGTGCTGAGCCAGAGCCGCTCACTGTCCAGCCGGATGTGACGGATGTTGTCGCTCAACACCCCGCTGTCCCGGTCCAGCCGAGCCAGCGCGCCGGCGGCGTCGAGCCACAGCAGGCCCCGCCCGGCGCTGGCCAGCAGCAGCCCCCCGGAGGGGTGTTCCTCGATGTCGCGCACCTCGCGGATCGAGGCGCCATCCGATGTGCGCCGCTCGGACCAGGTGGCTCCTTCGCGCACGAACAGGCCCTGGCGGTCCCCCAGCCACAGCCGGCCCTCGGGGTCCGCGTGGCTGGACATGGTGTGCTCGAAGACCTGCGCCGCCACGTGCAGCGGACGGCGATCCCCCGGGGGCTCGCTCGAGATCTGCCACATGCCCCCGCCGTTGGCCATCATCAACGCACCGCGCTCTCCGAAGAGGTAGCCGATGCGGGCACGCTCATCGGAGACGAGGGATTCGGCTTCCCCTGACTCCATGGTCCACCAGGCCTCCATTCCCCTGAGCCACAGGCGACCCGCGGGGCCCACCATGACCGCCGAGACCTGCTGATCCACGCCATCACCGCGCACGAGGGCGAAGCTCGACGGGCGGACGCGCAACAGCCCGGCGCTGAAGGTGGTGAGCCACAGCGAGCCGTCCGGCGCCTCGAAGGCGGAGGTGATGCGGC
>CALDOK010000129.1 GCA_937912125.1 uncultured Pseudomonadota bacterium | reverse complement strand
CGGCGTCGGTGTCGGTGTCGGTGTCGGTGTCGGTGTCGCCCTCAGGTCCGCCACTGTCCGGGAAGGGAGGGTGGCAGGCCAGGGCCATGAAGAGCAGCGTTAGCGGGGCTGCGCGCACGGGGACCTCGGGGATGCGAACCCCGGGAGGGTAGCACGAGCAGCCCGTCGCAGTCCTGGGCGCCCGTGTGTCAGGAAGATGTCAAGCGTCCCTGGGGAACGAACCGGAGTTCACACCGCGGGTCGGGAGGAGTGCCGCCGCAGCCCCGCCCACCCGAGGATCTCCCATGCGCAAGCCCGTCCCCGCCATCCCCGATCTCGAGCTGATGCCCGTGATGAACCTGGTGACCATCCTGATCCCCATGCTCCTGATGGGCGCCACGGTGGTGAACCTCTCGGTCATCGACACCTCACTGCCCCGCATCGTCGGTGACGATGACTCGCCCTCCGAGCCTGGCCTGCAGCTCACCGTGGCCATCACCGATCAGGGCCTGGGCTTGAAGAGCGTCGCGGGAGGCTTGGAGCTGAGCCAGGACCTGGACCTGCCCTGCGTCCAGCAACCCTGTGCCGTCGATGACTACGACTACCGCGGCTTGACCGACGCCCTGGCTCGCATCAAGGACGACCACCCCGACGAGAGCAGCCTGATCCTGCTGCCGGAGGAGCGTGTGCCCTACGAGGTCCTGGTGAAGGTGATGGACGCCGCGCGGGAGGACGTGGGCCAGCCCAGCGCCGATGGACAGCCGCGGCCGCTCTTCCCGCTGGTGGTGATGGCCGGTGGGGTGACCTGAGCGCGGATCAGAAGCGCAGATCCGGCGCTGGCGCCTCCGCCCAGGCCAGCACCACGGGTGCGCACAGCCAGGCCCCGGGGATCGTGGGCAGGGCGAAGAGCTCGGCCAGGGTGGCCTCGATCCGGGGGTCCAGCACCCCTGCGCTGGCGAGCAGCTGGGCGCGGGGCTGGAAGACCAGCTCCACCAGCTGATCCAGGGACAGATCGGAGGGGCTGAGGGGGAGCACGGTGCAGCCGAGCAGCCCGAGTCCAGCCTGCTGGAGCAGATCCTGCAGGCGCCTGCCCACGCGGCGATCGCCGCCCAGTTGGCGCTGGATCTGGTCCAGACGTTGCTGGAGCTGGAGGAACCCGGGGGGCTCGGGGTGGACCAGCAGCCCGCCGTCGTCGATGTCGAGCACGGCGATCCTGCCCCCGGGCCGGACCACCCGGCCCGCTTCGCGCAGGACGGCCAGGGGATCGGCGTGGCGGTGCAGCGCCAGGCGAAGGTAGACCCCGTCTACGGTGCCGCGCTCGAGGGGTGAGCGGGCGGCTTCACCCGCCAGGTAGGTGCAGTGGTCGGCCAGCCCCAGGACCTGGGCCTGTGCCTCGGCTGTGGCGCGGCGTTCGGGATCGGGCTCCACGCCCACCACCCGCGCCTGGGGGTGCAGCCTGGCCAGCAGGAAGGTGCCCTGGCCGTCGCCGGAGCTGGGGGCCAGGAGGGTGCCCGCCTGGGGCAAGCCCGCCCGCCCGAGCAGGTCCAGCTCGATCTGCTCGATGGAGGATCCCGCGTCCTGGCTGGGCTCGGCCCGCGTGGCGTGGGGGCTGGCGGCGCCCTGGTCGGGGTGGGTCACGGGGATGCGCTCGGGGCTGCCGCGCATGAACCCAGCGACCTGGCGATTCGTGGCGTCCAGGCGTCCGGCCAGGATGCTCCCGAGGTTGTGGCGCAGCCGCCGGGCGGTCTCCGGAGCCTGCAGGTCCAGCCGCGCCAGCAGGGCGTCGGGGAGGATCAGCAGCTCGGTGGCCTCGAGGGCCAACAGCCGGGCGCCCGGGGGGCTGGTGGGGATGCCCTCGAGGGCACCGAAGACCTCGCCGGGTTGCAGCACGCTGGCGAAGAAAGGCCGCTCGCCTTCCTCCATGGTCAGCCCCAGGCGACCGCGCAGGATCAAGCCCAGGCCCTCCTCGTACTCTCCGTCGCGGGGCACGGGGCGATCTGCCGCCAGACGCACCGTGGGCAGCTCCCGCAGGATGGGGTCCAGGTGGTGCTGATCGATGCCGTCGAAGATGGATGCCGTGCGCACCGAGCCCGTGGTGTGGGCCACCGATGCCCAGAAGGCTCCCAGCCGCTGGGGGGTGACCAGCTGGTCTTCGAAGTGGGGGTAGAGCTCCCGCAGGCGCTGGGCCATGCCGGCGCGATCCGGCGCGCTGGGCTCGAGCAGGTGGATCAGGGGGCTGCCGGTTCGCCCGAGGTAGGCGCGGTCCCGCAGCACCAGGGCCAGGGGGACCTCGAGCTCACCGCGCTCGGAGGCCTGGGAGATGGGGCCGTAGGGTCGGTAGCCGAGCTGGAACCAGCTGCGGGCTTGGGCCATCTCCACGCGGCAGACGTCGATCTCCACGCCCTCGTCGAGCATGGTGCGCACCAGGCCCGCCACCAGCTGGGAGGCCACGGTCTGGCCCCGGTAGGCCGGGTCCACCATGAACATGCCCGAGAGGCAGAGCTGCTCGTCGCCGAACGCCACGATCATGGAGCTCAGGTCGTGGCTGTCCGCCAGCTCGGCCGAGAATGGAGTGTCCTTGCCCAGCAAGGCCCGCAGGGTGCCCAGGATGGCGCCGCTGCTGTCGTCCACCGCCACCAGGATGCGGGCGTGTTCGTCCTGGTCGTCACGGATCCAGCCCCGCAGGCGGTCGACGTCTCCGGGGGCCAGGCCCAGCTCGGCCGCCTGGACGCGGTAGCGGAAGCGGAAGACCTCCTCCCGGTCGCTGGGCTCGATGGCCTGCTGGACACGAATGTACACGCGCGCTCCCTGGGCTCGTCTCCAGGCATCATACCGAAAGCCGACAACAGGCTACAGGTTGCAGGTCTTCGAGGCAGGATCCCGTCATGCTTGGGCCCTTCGGTCGCTCCATCTCCCTCGCCCTGATCCTGGTCGGCCAGCTGGGCTGCGGCGAGCCCCTGCCTCCTCCGACCGTACCCAGCGCCACGCCGGGTGTGGTCGCCGCGGACCACCCCCTCGCCAGCGAAGCGGGGGCCGCCATGCTCCGGGCGGGGGGCAACGCCGTGGATGCCGCTGTGGCTGCCGCCTTGGCGGGGGGGGTGGTGCAGCCCCACTCGAGCGGCCTCGGGGGGGGCGGCTTCGCGGTGGTGGTGGGGCCAGGCCGAGACCCGGCGGCCCTGGACTTTCGCGAGCGCGCGCCTGCTGGGGCGTCCGCGGACATGTTCCTGGGTCCCGACGGCGCGGTGATTCCGGGGCTGAGCGATCACGGCCCCCTGGCGGTGGCGGTCCCGGGTGAGCCTCGCGGGCTGGCGGCGCTGCTTCACAGCCACGGCAGCCTGTCCGCACAGCAGGTGGCGTCGCCCGCCATTCGGCTGGCGCGCGACGGTTTCCCTGTGGGCGTCGCCTTGGCTGGCGCCTCGGCGGCCTGGTCCCACGAGCGCGGCGACGCCCTCTTCCCCCTGCTCTTCGACGGCCAGCAGGGTCCGCCGATCCAGGGGGCGTTGGTGACCCGCACGGCCCTGGCCGACACCCTCGAGGCTTGGGCCTCCAGCGACGGCCAGGCCCTGAACGAGGGCCCCCGGGCCGAGGCCCTGGCCCGGAACCTGGGAGCCGCTGGAGGCCTGATCCGGGCAGAGGATCTGGCCGCCTACCAGCCGGTGACCCGGGCTCCGCTGCAGGGTCGTTACCGAGACTGGCGCATCGTGACGATGCCGCCCCCCTCCTCTGGCGGGCTGGTCATCCTGCAGGTCCTGCGGGTGCTCGAGGCCTGGCCGGCCGCCGGGGCGGCGCTGCTCGAGCCGGCGGTGGTGCAGCGCACGGTGGAGGCCCTCGAGCATGCCTTCGCGGATCGCGCTCGCTGGATGGGGGACCCCGACTTCGTGGACGTACCTGTGGAGCGGCTGCTCTCGGACGAGCGCGTCCAGGCCGTGCGCCAGGCCCTGCGGGACGTGGGCGAGCCTCCGGCCTGCTCCACGCTGCCCAGCGAAGCCTACGGGCTGCCCCTGGACCCCGGCGAAGACCATGGCACCCACCACATCAGCGTACTGGACGGCGGCGGCATGGCCGTGGCCCTGACCACCACCATCAACACCAGCTTCGGCAGCGGGGTGGTGGACCCTGGCTCCGGGGTGCTGCTCAACGACGAAATGGACGACTTCGTGGCCGCCCCCGGCGTGCCCAACTTCTTCGGGCTGGTGGGCAACGAGCGCAACGGCATCGCCCCCGGCAAGCGGCCCCTGTCCAGCATGAGCCCCACCGTGGTGCTCGACGGCGCGGGGCGGCCGGTGCTCGCGGTGGGCGCCAGCGGCGGTCCGCGCATCATCACCGGCACCCTGCAGGTGCTGCTGGCCGTGCTCGAGGGCGGCCAGAGCGTGCAGCAGGCCGTGGCCCTGCCGCGCTTCCACCACCAGTGGATGCCCGCCCTGGTGAGGGTGGATGCGGACTTCCCGGTCCCCACGGTCCAGGCCCTCGAGGCCTGCGGACACAAGGTGGGCGGGCCCCCGCCGGGCAGCGCGGTCCAGGTCGTGCAGCGGCTGCCCGACGGCCGCCTGGTGGGCGCCAGCGACCCCCGCAAGGGCGGGGCGCCGGTGGTGGTGGACTAGCGCATGCTGCTGCGCTTCAGCCTGTACGGGTTCTTGAAGAACCAGCGCTACTTCGAGCCCTTCCTGGTGCTGGCCTTCCTCGAGAAGGGGCTGAGCTTCTTCCAGATCGGGCTGCTCATCGCGTTCCGGGAGCTGTGCGTCAACCTGATGGAGGTGCCCTCGGGGGTGGTGGCGGATCTGTACGGGCGTCGCCGCTCCATGATGACCTCGTTCGTGGCCTACATCGCCAGCTTCGTGTTCTTCGGCCTGGCCGACGGGCTGGTCCCGCTGTTCGCGGCCATGGCCCTGTTCGCGGTGGGGGACGCCTTCCGCACCGGCACCCACAAGGCCATGATCTTTGCCTGGCTGCGGCGTGAGGGGCGCACCGAGGAGCGCACCCGGGTGTACGGCTTCACCCGCTCGTGGAGCAAGCTGGGCTCGGCTCTGTCCGGGGTGATCGCCGCGGTGCTGGTCTTCGTAGGAGGCGGCTACGTGTGGGTGTTCTGGCTGTCCATCGTGCCCTACCTGCTGGGGCTGGTGAACTTCATGGGCTACCCGGCCTGGCTGGACGGCGAGCGCAGCGAGGGCGCCTCTGTGGGCGCGGTGGCCCGCAGGCTGTGGATGGTGCTGAAGGCGTGCTTCCAGCACCGCCCCCTGCGGCGCCTGCTGGCCGAGTCCATGGGCTTCGAGGGCTGCTTCCACGCGGGCAAGGACTACCTCCAGCCCCTGCTGCAGGCCGCGGCGCTGGCCTGGATCGGCGGCCTGGCCCTGAGCGGAGATGGGCTGACGGGCCCCGCGGACGCCGCTCGGCAGGCGGCCTTGCTGGTGGGGCCTGTCTACCTGCTGCTCCACCTGCTGTCGGCTTTTGCCAGCCGCCGCGCCCACGGACTGGTCTCCCTGGTGGGCGGGGAGGAACGGGCCGCGCGGGTGAGCTGGGGTCTGTCCGCGGGGCTGTATGGGGTGCTCCTGGCGGCCCTGCTGCTGGGCTGGTTCGCGGCAGCCATCGCAGCGTTCCTCGCGCTCCACGCCGTGCAGAACCTCTGGCGTCCGGTGCTGATAAGCCGCTTCGACTCTTGGGGGTCGGAGCGCTGGGGGGCCACGGTGCTGTCCATCGAGAACCAGGCCAAGAGCCTGGCCACCATGATCCTGGCCCCCGTGATGGGCGTCCTGGTGGACGCGGCCTCGGCGGGTGAGCCCGGGAGTGGGCTGTGGCCCGTGGGCCTGGTGGGGCTGCTCATCGCGGTGGCGTTCGTGGTGACGGGACGCCGGGGCATGGGCTCGCCGTCTGAGTTGATGCATCCATAACAGAGAAATGATGCAATCTTGACAGGCCGCGTGGTAGTCTCGCCTTCGCATGGAGCGAACGTGAGCTCGTCAGCCCGTCCCGTCATGACCCCTCGTTTGCGTGGCTTCTGGTTGCTCAGTGCAGCCGTGGGGGTGGCGGTGCTGATGGTGGGCGCCACGCTGGCGCGCGCGGCGTTCCAGCTGGGCCGGGTGGAGACTTTCCTGGAGCGAGACGGCGCGAGCTCCCAGAGCGTCCGTGCCGACGAGGCCCTGGCCGAGTGGGGCGACGCCTGGCTGGACACCTGGCTTCGCCGACGCGGCCTGCCCGCGGATGCTTCGTCGGGCCTGCGGATCTGCATGGTGGACTACGTCTACGTCCTGGACGAGGTCAGCATGGGCGCCAACCAGGTGCGCTTCGACCAGACGGAGAATGGGCGCCAGGTCGCCGGCAGCTGTGTCTCCGCGCAGCTGGGTCATGGCTACGGAGACACCTTCGTGGACGAGCTCCAGCAGCGCTGGGGAGTCTTCCTCGAGTCCCGCACCACCGCCGCGGGCTTGGGTCGTGGGCGATAGCAGGCCCCTCGGGACCCCTCCTGTCACCCAGAGTCCCCACCCCCAAGATGGGCCTACTCCCCTGCCTCTTTCCCCGTCGGGCGGAAGACGAAGAGCCAGGACTGGTGCTTCTCGAAGTACTGGGAGCTGTGAAGCTGGAAGCCGGCGGCTTCGAAGTTGGGCACCAGATAGTCGACGGTCAGGCCGGGAGGGATGTACTCGAGCACCACCAGGTGACCGTCGGGCCCGAGGGCCCCGGGCAGGCAGGCCAGCATGGTGACGTTCTCGTTCATCAGCTCTGAGTGCAGGTAGAAGCCCAGGTGAGACATGAAGAGCATGTCCAGGCTGCGAGGCTCGAGCTGACAGTCGTCCACGGCGGTGAGCCTCGACTCGACGTTGTCGTAGGGGTTGAGCACGCGGTCTTTGCCCCGCGCTCGCAGCACCTCGATCGACTCGGGCTGGATGTCCAGGGCCAGCACTCGCCCCTCGGGCCCGGCGGCCTTGGCCAGGCGGAAGGTGAAAAAGCCCACGCCGGAGCCGATATCGGCCACCCTGTCGCCGGGCTCGAGGGGGAGCAGGCCCATGACCTGATCCGGGTCGCTGTGGCGCTGGGTGAGCTGCCGGGCCAGGGCCGCAGCGTTGCGGTTCTGGTAGGTCCAGGACACCCGATCGTACAGGGCGACCCCTTCGGCCCGGAGCTGCTGGCGCTCGGCGCTCAGGGCTGGCGCACCCTGGTCGGGCGTCGAGCAGGCTACCATCAGCATCAAGGTGAGGAGGGGGGGGAGGTGAGGCATGATTCCTGGAGTCTACCATCCTGGTACGGAACCCTCCCATAGGGTTATCCCCAGGTTGGAGGCTCTCGTGAGCACTGCGCCCCCCCTGCCGTCCCGTTCGCGCCCACCGTGGCACTCGCGCCTGTCCCTGATGAGGCTCGTGGTGGCCACCCTCGCCCTGGTCGTGCTGGCCGAAGGCCTGGTGCTGATCCGCGTGCAGCTGCAGCTGGACGGCTTGGTGAGGCGTCTGGACGACGCCCAGGGCTTGATCGACCTTGGCATGGGCGACAAGCCCGGTGAGCTGCTGCTGCTGCTCAGCCCCGATGACCTGGGCCTCTCGGTGGCGGATCTGCGGATGTTGCAGGAGCAGGCGGACAGCTGGCTGCAGGAGTTCGTGGCGCGCCATGGGGTCTCGCCCGAGCAAGCGGACATCATGTCGGGGGTGTTGAGCGCCCACGTCAGCAAGTACGGGGACAACCGACTGCAGCTCGCCCTGGGCGCTATCCGTCCCCACGAGGAGGCCCCGATCTTCGAGGCCTTGCAGAAGCGCTGTGAGGTCACGGCCACGCTGCTGCTGGGCGACGAGCTGGGCGCCGTCTTCGCCACGGAGTTCCACCCCGCCTGGCAGGGGTGGACCGTCGCCCTGTGACCCCCTGGAGCGTCAGCCCTGCACGCCCTGGCTGTGGGCCTCGAGCTCGGCTTCGCTGAGCAGCCGCATGACCTCCACCGCGCCCTCGCGGCCTGGGAGCTCCCGCTTGCCCTGAGGGGTGGCTGGATAGCGGCTGGGACCGGCGTGGTGCAGGGTGATCCGAGTGGTGAGCACGCCGCCTGGAGGGCAGAGGGCCTCGAGGCGGCTGGCCACGTTCACCACGTCGCCGATGACCGTGTACTCGAGCCGGTGGCGCGAGCCGATGTTGCCGGCCACAAGGTCGCCGTGGGCCACGCCGATGCGGATGCGCAGGCCGGGGAAGCCCTGGTCCTCGTCCGCCGAGGCCAGGCGGACCGCCTCGCGCTGCATATGCAGGGCACAGTCCAGGGCGCGCTCGGCGGGGTGCCGTGGGGGCTGGTTGGCCGGGGGGGCGCTGTCGTCGTCCTCGTCGTCCAGCAGGTCGAAGAAGTCCGTGGTGATGCCCTCGGGGTGCAGGAACACCACCATCAGGCCGTCGCCCATGCGCTTGTCCAGGATGCCGCCAGTGGCAGCGATCACTTCGTCCATGGCGCCAAAGTAGCGGTTCAGGCGAGCCACCACGGTCTCGGGATCCCGCTCCTTGGCCCACTGGGTGAAGCCCTTGATGTCCGAGAACAGCACCGTGGCCCGGATGGGCTTGCCACCTAGCTCGAGGGCGTGGGTGGGATCTTCGCGCAGGCGGTCCACGACCGGCGCGGGCAGGTACTGGGAGTACTTCTGGGACAGCAGCAGCGCGGCCTCGAGCTCCTTCTTCTGGCGCTGCAGGTCCTGGACCATGCGGGCGTTGTCCATGGCCAGGCCCAGCTGGTTGGCCACCTGCTGCAGCATGCTCTGGTCGGCGTCGCTGACGGTGCCGTTCCTGGCGCGCTCGGCGGCGAGCACCCCCACGCCTTCGCCCTCGGCCCGCACCGGCACCACCACGAAGGGGCCTGGGTCCAGCTGATCCAGCAGAACCTGGCCCCGGGGGGTGAGCTTGGCGCGGAACGCGGGCACGTTGGCCACCCGGTGGCCCTTCATGGTCTGCAGCACCAGGCCGAACAGGGGCAGGTCGGGCGGGCGGCCGTCGAGATCGGGGTACAGGGGCAGCCACAGGCCCTTCATGCCCCCGGCCAGGCGCTCGTCCAAGCCGGCGCCCCCGGCGGGCACCAGCCGGTCGCCGTCGACCTTCCAGTACAGCACCCGGGGGAAGTCCAGCTGATCGCTGATGAGCTCGGTGGCGGTCATCACCAGCTCGCGCTCGTCGGTGATGCGGTGCAGCAGGTTCGAGATCTCTCGCAGCACCTCGAGGCGCGAGGCCTGGTCGCGCTGCTCTTTGCCCAGCTCCTCGAGGGTGCCGATCTGGCCTTCCTGGATGCGCATCTTGTCCTGGGCCAGGCGCAGGCGGCGCACGCCCCGGCGCATGGCGCCGGCGAGCAGGCCCCCCAGCAGGCCTGCGCCCGCCCACCACACGGGGTGGCCTTCGATGAGCAGGCCAAGCACGAAGCCGGCCACGGCCCCCAGGGCCATCAGCAGCGCGCCGATGGTGTACTTGGAGCCTGGGGTCTTCCAGGTGACCCGGTAGATGCAGGTGGGGTCCCCGCGGTTCATGCAGGCTTCTTCGACCACCTCGGCGGTGGGCAGGCCGAAGCTCATGGGGATGGCGGCCAGGGTTCCCCGTCGCTTGGCGTCCAGCAGGGGGTGGTCCGGGTAGCCGTCCTTCATGCGGAACTCGAGCAGGGCCTCCCCTTCGCGGATCTCGTGCAGCTCGTAGGCGGTGATCTTGCTCAGGTCCTTGCCCCAGCCGGGCAGCCGGCTGTACACGGCCCTGGGGGTGGCCAGCAGCTTGGCCACGTAGAACAGCGCGCCCACCTCCGACGTCTCGGCGTGCATCAGGCCGGCCTTGTAGGTGACGTCTGCGTCGCCGGTGACGATGACCATGGCCTTGCTCAGGGCCAGGGCCTGGTCGTAGGTCAGCCAGCGGGTGCCGTCCGCGGCTTCCTCGCGGGTGACGCCCCAGACCTCGTAGAGGCGTTCCTCGACCTCGGGTCCGTAGAACTTGCGGATGAAGCGCAGGTTCGGGGCCAGCAGGGCCGCCTGGAACACGCGGTCTTCGCGCCCGGTGTAGTCGGGGTCGAAGTTGGCGCTGAGGGGGGACATGGAACGCTCGCGGGTCAGACCTCGCTAAGCATACCAGCCATGCGCTCCGCGAGGATGCGACTGAGGTTGAACAGGATGCGCGAGGACAGGGTGGGGTCGTCCCGCATCAGCTCTTCGAGGAAGCGCCTGCGCAGCACCAGCACCCGCCCATCGGTGACGGATCGGATGGTTGCGGTGCGGCGACCCTCGTCCACCAGCAGCGCGATCTCGCCAAAGACATCCCCCCGGTGCAGGTGGGCGAGCACCCGCCCGCCAGCCTCGACGACGAAGGCACCCTCGAGGATGAAGAACATCTCTTTCTCGATCAGGTCTTGGCGCACCACGGTGCGCTCGGCAGGGATGTCCATGATGAAGCCCTTGCCAGCCAGCTTGCGGATGGCCGCTTCGGGCAGGGTGTCCAGCAGGGTCTTGGCGCGGTTCTCGTCGTCCTCTTCGGTGAGCAGCTGTTCCTGCAGGTGGTTCCAGACCACCTCGGGCTCGACCTCGAAGGGTAGCGGCCCAGGGTCGAGCACTTCGCGGTAGGGGGCGAGATCCAGGAACGGGCGCTTGCCGGGGCCGAAGTGCTGCTTGACCAGCGGAGCCACGGGCGACCCCACCCGCTGCAGGTAGTCCAGGTCGGACAGGACTCCCACAAGGGGTACGCGCACGCCATCCTGGTTGCAGACCAGCTCGCCCGAGTAGGGGCGATACCCGAGCTTGCGGTAGGCGCGCACCAGGCCCGGGGCGCAGTAGGCGAAGACCAGCGAGACGTCCTGCTCGATCATGTGCTCGTACATGGCGCGGGCCAGCGCGGGCAGGATCAGGCTGCCGCGCACCGAGCGGTCGATGAGCAGGCGGGAGGTCTCGGCGGTGATCAGGGTGTCGATGGCGGCAAACAGCGGGAAGGAGAAGCGCTGGTGGATCTCGGCGGGCGCCTGGCCACCGCGCCAGATCACGGCGCGGACGGTGCCGGTGACCTCGCCCTTGGAGGCCGTGTAGAACAGCACCGCGCCCGGTGACTCGTCGTCGTCGTCCCGGATCATCTTGTTTTCGTGGTCCACGTCCAGGAAGCCCTTCTTGAGCTCCTCGACATAGACGCGGTAGCGGAAGCGGTAGATGGCCTCCCGCTCTTGGAGGGTCTCGGCCCGCAGGACCTTCTCGAGACCCATCAGCCACTGGATGAGCATGGGGCGCTGGGCTCCTAGACGGTGCCGATGGCGATGAAGATGCCGGCCAGGCCGACGGGATCGTCGGTGCTGGCGAGCTCGGAGCGGATGGCCCGGATCATGTCGGCGGCGGTGGCCTGGTCCAGCAGCCCAGCCTTGAAGCAGGTGGTGAGCTGCAGGAAGGCCTCGAGGCCTACGTCGAGGCTGGTGAAGGCCTCTACCTTCTGCTGGACCTGGGAGAAGCCGCTGTGCCTCATCATCCAGGCCAGCTTGCGCCCCACGTGGCGGTCGCCGCCCTGCTGGGTCTTGGACTGGATGATGCGCTCGTTGAAGGTGTCGAAGGTGGGGCAGCGGGGATGGAGTGAGAGCCAGCCGTCGTCGATGTCCAGCACGACCACGCGGCCGCCCGGCTTGACCACCCGTCTCGCCTCGGCCAGGGCGGCCAGGGGGTCGGCCAGGTGCTGGTACACCAGGCGGCTGTACAGGAAGTCGAAGCTGTCGTCGGGGAAGGGGAGCTCATAGGCGCTGCCCTGCTCGAAGCCCAGGTTGGGGTGCTCGGGCGCCACCACGGCGCGGGCCACCGCCATCATCTCGCTGCTGAGATCGAGCCCCACGGCCCGGCCCTGGGGGATCAGGGTGGCCACGGCTCCGGTGAGGAAGCCGGGCCCACAGCCCACCTCGAGGAAGTGGTGCTGCGGGGCCAAGCCAAGGGTGCGCAGCAGCCGCAGCTCACGCCCCAGCATGACATTGGCCTGCTGGTGCAGCCGCTGGATCTCGGCTCTCCGGCGCTTGTCGGTGAAGTGGTCGAAGTCGTAGGAGTGGGTCAAGGGGCCCTCGGCCGGCTACGCGTCCTTCTTGTGGATCTGGGTCTTGGGCCGGAAGGCTTCGAACAGATCCATGGGGATGGGGAAGATGGTGGTGCTGTTGTTCTCCACCGCGATCTCGCTGAGGGTCTGGAGGTAGCGCAGCTGCAAGGCGGTGGGGGTGGCGTCCATCATCTTGGCGGCCTCGACCAGCTTGGCGGCGGCTTGCTGCTCGCCCTCGGCGGCGATGATCTTGGCGCGGCGCTCGCGCTCGGCCTCGGCCTGCTTGGCCATGGCCCGCTGCATCTCCTGGGGCAGGTCGATGTGCTTGACCTCGACCTGGGTGACCTTGATGCCCCAAGGATCGGTGTGGCGATCGAGGATCTCCTGGAGCTTGTGGTTGATCTCGTCGCGCTGGGAGAGCAGCTCGTCGAGCTCGGCCTCGCCGGCCACCGAGCGCAGGGTGGTCTGGGCCAGCTGGGCGGTGGCGAAGAAGTAGTCTTCGACCGACAGCAGGGCCTTCACGGGGTCGACCACCTTGAAGTAGACCACGGCGTTGACGGCCACGGAGACGTTGTCCCGGGTGATGACGTCCTGCTTCTCGACGTCGAGCACGATCACCCGCAGGGAGACCTTGTGCATCCGGTCCACGCCGGGGATCAGGACGATGATGCCGGGCCCCTTGGCCGGGATGATGCGGCCGAGGCGGAAGACGACGGCCCGCTCGTACTCCTTGATGACCTTGACGGCCGAGAGGACCACGAAGAGCAGGATGACAGCTACGATGATGACGGGTTCCATGGGGTTCTCCAGGCAGGACGACTGCGGCCCGCAGGCCGGGTTCAGGCAGATTCCGTAGGGGGTTCGTCGACGATGGCGAGAGGCTCGCAGATCAGGCGCAGGGAGTCGACCCGCAGCACCTTGACCGTGGCGCCCTTGGCCACGGCGCCTGGCCAGGAGGCCTTCCAGATGGCGCCGTCCACCAGCACCCAGCCTTCGCCCTGGCCGCCCTCGGTGACGGTGGCGGTCTCGCCGGGCAGGCCCTCGGCCCCCACGGCTACGCGGCCGCGCTGGGCCTTGATCACCAGCAGGCCCACCCCGAACGCCAGGCCGCCCACGGTGAGGGCCACGGCGGCGAGGGTGGAGGCGGCCACGCGCAGATCGAACATGGGGTCGTCGACGCTGAAGAGCAGGACACCGCCGGCCACCACCGCCAGCACGCCGCCGGCGGTGAGGGTGCCGTAGGCTGGGATCCATAGCTCCAGAGCGAACAGGAAGAAGCCCAGCACCACCAGCAGCAGCCCGCCGATGTTGAAGGGCACAATGGAGAGCCCCACGCCCGCGGCCACCAGCAGGGTGACCCCCAGCACGCCGGGCACCACCAGCCCGGGGTTGTGGAACTCGACGTACAACGCCAGCAGACCCAGGGCGATCAAGGCGTACAGCACGTTGGGATCGCCCAGGAAGTGCAGTGCCTTTTCCTTCAGCTCCATCTCGAGGGACAGCTGGGTGGCGCCGCGGGTGTCGAGCACCACGGTGCCGCCGGGGGTGGAGACCTCCATGCCGTGGACCTGGTCGAGCAGGTCGTCGAGATCGTCGGCCACCAGGTCGATGATGCCGGCCTCGAGGGCCTCGCTGCTGGTGACGGCCTTGCTGTCCCGCACTGAGTCTTCGGACCAGTCCATGGGACGGTCGCGCTGCTCGGCGATGGCCCGCGCCCAGGCGAGGGTGTCGTTCATCACCTTCTCGCCCATGATGGTCTCGTCGGGGTCGGTGGACTCGTCGCCCCCGAAGGCGGAGACCGGGTGGGCCGCGCCGATGGTGGTGCCTGGAGCCATGACCGCGATGTGGGCGGCCATGGTGATGAACACCCCCGCCGATCCCGCCCGCGCCCCCGCGGGCGTGACGTAGGCGATGACCGGCACCTTGGAGCCCAGCTCGGCCTTGACGATGTCGCGGGTGCTGTCCAGCAGCCCACCCGGCGTGTCGATGACGATGACCACAGCGGACACACCGGCCGCCTCGGCCTCTTGGATGCCTGAGACGATGTAGCTGGCGGTGCCCGGGCCGACGGCGCCGTCGAGCTCGAGCAGGTGGATCTGCTGTCCCATGGCTGGGAAGACAGCCATGAGGAGGACCATCAAGAAGGGCAGCACCTTCGCTCCTGACTGGGAGGGAAACCCGCGCTTTCGTGCGTGTTCTTGGCTGGGTGTAACCCGGGCTGCGGTCCTTGCCTGGCAGAGCCGCCGGCCCTTCGCCGCGTTTCGTGAGCCGGGGTGACGAAGGGTGTCGAAGATCGTCGAACCGAGTTCGACACTTCGACGATCCTGCCTCACGGTCGATATGGAGATTCCAGGACACAAAAGCAGGGAATCGACCAATTTGCGCTGCGGGCCGAGGTCGGCACGATCCTTGTAGAGCAGTCCAGCACCATGCGCGCTCCTCTGTTCTGGCTGTCCCTACCTCTGCTGCTGGGCTTGCTGCTCGGCTGCTGGCTGCCCGTGTCATTCCTCGGTGCCCTCGTGGCCGCGGCCCTCTGCGCGCTCCTGGCTTGGCCTCGCGCCCGCACCGCCGCACCCGCGCTGGCAACAGCGGTCCTGCTGTTGGGCTGGGCTGCGCCTTCGATGGCCCCGGTGGGGCCGGCCCTGGTGGGCCGCTGCTCCCTGAGAGCCCGGGTGCTACCCCTGCGGGCCGGCGGGGCCCAGCTGGTGGCTGTCGAGGCCTTCACCCGGGAGGGCGCTCCCTGGGAGCCCGCCCGCGGGCGCTTGCTGGTGGACTTCGGGGAGGCGGAGCCCGTCGCGGGAGCCCGTGTGCTGGTCTGGGGGCAGGCCCGCCCGCCACGCCCGGAGCTGCTCCCTGGGGCTCCTGACTCGGGCCGCGTGGCCTGGCTGGCGGGCGCTCGCACGCGCCTGGGGGCCACCCGCTGGCGCAGCCTCGGTCCGTCGCCACCCCCTCGCCCCGAGCCTCCGCCCTGCCGTCACCGGGGCATGCTGCGCGCCCTGGCGCTGGGGGATCGCTCCGAGCTTCCCGAGGGCCTGCCGGAGCTGCTGCGGGCCACGGGCACGAGCCACCTGCTGGCCATCAGCGGGCTCCACCTGGGCCTGGTGGCCGGTATGCTGGGCTGGGCGGGCACTCGCCTGGCCCGCGCCCTCTGGCCAGGGCGGCCCCGCGGCCGAGCCTGGGTGTTGGGGGCGCTGTGCATGGTGGCGGGGGCCTGGGCCTACGGGCAGCTGGCGGGCTGGCCCGTCAGCGCGGTGCGCGCGGCGTTGATGCTGGCGGGCGTGGGGCTGGCCCTGGCCTTGGGGCGGGGCCGGGAACCCCGGCAGCTGCTGGGGCTGGCGGCCTTCGCCACCGTGCTCGGCGAGCCCGCCCTGGCGGCCACGGCCAGCTGGCAGCTGTCCTTCGGGGCGCTGCTGGGGCTGATCCTGCTGGGGCCTCGGCTGGTGCGGGCCCTGCCGCCGGACCTGGACCCTGTGCTCGATCGCTGCCTGCGGGGTGGGGCGGCCACGGTGGCAGCCACTGTCGGGACCCTGCCCGCTGCGGCGTGGTGGTTCCAGGAGCTGGCGGTCACCGCCGTCCCTGCCAACCTGGCGGCCCTGCCCCTGGTGGGCTTGGTGGCCACGCCGGGGGCCTTGCTGTCGGTGGCGCTGCCGGGCTGGGCGGGTGAGCTCGCTGCCGCGGTGGCCTGCGCGGCGCTGGATCTGGCGCTGGGCTGGCTGCAGCTGCTGCGCGGCCCCAGCCTGCATCCCGCGGTGGGCCCCCTGTGCGCCCTGCTGCTGGTGACCCTGCCCCTGCTCGCCCGCCGCCCGTTCCTGGCTGGGTTGGCCGCCATGGTGGCCCTGGGGCTGCGGCTGCGGCCCACCGCCGGGCTGCTGGTGAGCTTCCTGGCCGTGGGTCAGGGCAGCGCGGTGCTGGTGGAGTGGCCCGACGGCCGTCGCTGGCTGGTGGACGGAGGCCCCAGCCCCGACGCGGTGCTGCGCCACCTCAGGCGCCGGGGCGTGCGGTCGCTGGACGCGGTGGTGGCCACCCATCCTCACCCCGATCACATCGGTGGGCTGCAGGCGGTGGTGGATGCTCTGCACCCGGGCGCCCTCTGGCTGCCGCGCCCGCCCGAGCCTGGGGAGGAAGCCTACGCTGCCCTGGTGGGCGCGGCCCAGGCCGCAGGCGCCACGGTGCGATCGCCGGGCGATCCGGCTGTGCCGGCCTTGCACCCCGTCTCGGGCTGGAGGGCCAAGGGACGCTCGGCCAACGAGGAGAGCCTGGTGCTGCTGCTGGCCTATGGCAGGCACTCGGTGCTGCTCACCGGCGACATCGAGGAGCAGGCCGAGGCCAGCTTGTCACCCTCCCTGGGGCCAGTGGACGTACTGGGTGTTCCCCACCACGGCAGCCGGAGCTCCTCGAGCGAGGCCTTCGTCCAGGCGCTGCGGCCGCGGGTGGCGGTGATCTCCTGCGGCCGCGACAACAGCTTCGGGCACCCTCACGCCAGCGTGGTCGCGCGCTATCGCGACAGCCTGCTGCTGCGCACGGACCAGCACGGCACAGTGGAGCTGCGCAGCGACGGGCTGGAGCTCTCCCTGCGCAGCTGGCTCCCCGGTGAAGGCTGGCGGCGGTGGGAGGTCCCGGTGCGGGGGGCCTACGCCTGGTCCTTGTCGGACAGCTCGGTGGGGTCGTCGGCGCCCACCAGCTCGGCGGCTTCCTCGGCGTCCTCGTCGGCCTCGTCGGTGTCGTCCAGGAACAGGTAGCGCACCAGGAACAGGCCCACGCCCACCACGATGGCGGCATCCGCGATGTTGAAGGTGGGGTACTCGTTGGTGCCGAACTTGGACTCGAGCCACTTCGAGAGCCCGGGATGATCGGTGTAGACGCGGATGAAGTCCACCACCATGTGCTTGTCGCGGAAGGCGCGGTCGATGGCGTTGCCCAGGGCGCCGGAGAAGATCAGGCCCAGGGTGAGGGACTGGAACTTGTCGCTGCGCGGGAGCTGCCACAGGAAGCTGATGATCACGCCCACGGCGATGACGGTGAACACACCGAAGATGCTGAGGCGGACGGCGGTGGGCAGGTCGCCAAACAGGCCGATAGCGGCGCCGGGGTTCTTGGTGTGGACGATGGACAGGAAGCCCGGGATGACGTCGATGGTCTCGCGCAGGTAGCGCACGTTGTCGACGATCCACTGCTTGGAGGCCTGATCGGCGACGATGAACAGCAGGCTCACCACGGTGAAGATGATCATCTTCGGCGAGCGGAGCTGGTCGAGGAAGGAGACCTTGGGACTTGTCATGGCATGGCTCCACGGCGGGTGCGCTGTTTAGCCATGCCAGCGCTGGAAAGCCAGCAGCGGGAGCGGTGTCGGGCTCAACCGCAGCCACCGACGAACCTGGCGCGAGGGGTGAGGGCAGGCCGACAGCCCGCCATCCGCCCCATGCCGCGCGCCGACCCTGGCAGGCGTCGGGAAGCTCCGCCGTGAGGCGGAGGAACCCAGCCGCAGCGACCACTGGGCCGCAGTAGGCATGGACTTCCCGAGGGCTGCTAGAACCGGAACGGATAGTTCAGCGTATACGCCGGCCCGTCGAAGTCCTGGAAGTCGATCATCTTCACGGAGCCGGACAGGCAGGACTCGAGGGCGGTGCCCTGGTAGGCGGGCTCTCGGATGGAAGCCGCGGACACCGAGCCGTTGGGCTCGAGGGTGAAGCGCAGGGTGACCGAAGGCAGCTCGCCCGTGCTCTTCTTGTGGGCCAGGAAGCAGGCCTTGATGTTCTTGTTGTTCCGGATCTGGATGTCGATGACCGTGGTGGGGATGGTCTTCTGGCCAGAGCTGCTCGAGGAGCTGGTGCTGCTCGAGGTGGGCTGCCGGCTGCTGCTCGAGGAGCTGGAACTGGAGCCGCTCGAGGAGGTGCTGGGGCTGCTGGAGCTGGACCCGGACCGCGTGGAGCTGGAACCGCTCGAGGAGGTGCTGGGGCTGCTGGAGCTGGACCCAGACCGCGTGGAGCTGGAGCCGCTCGAGGAGGTGCTGGGGCTGCTGGAGCTGGACCCAGACCGCGTGGAGCTGGA
>CALDOK010000128.1 GCA_937912125.1 uncultured Pseudomonadota bacterium | reverse complement strand
GGCGGTGGACCCAGCCACGCCGGCCCCGCAGCTCGGCTTCCGTGTGGTGAGGCCTCCGCACCCGTAGCACCGGCCCTTCCTCGAGATCAGCACGGCGTCGGTGTTTCCTGGGAAGGGGGCGCCAGCTTCACGCCGTCGGGATGGGTGGCCAGGATGGCGGGGCCGCCCTTGGGACCGAAGCCGCCTGGCACGGCGGTCAGGGCCAGGTCCACCCGATTCCACAAGAGCCCCAGCTCGTGCTCGCTGAGCAGGACCAGGAACGGGGCGTCCGGCGGGGCGTCGTCGAGGAGCTCTTCGATGACCACATCCACGGGCTCTTCGGGTTCTCTCGCGTCCAGGGCGTCGACACCCTCCACCAGGACCACTACCGGTCGCCCGCCCTGCTGTGCGCGCCAGGTGCGGATCAGGCGCGCGACGCCGGGGCGCGGGGTGGCGAGGATCACGGTGGTCGGGAGCCGCTCGAGCTCGGCTCGGCACGCCGCCAGGCGCTCCGGAGACAGCACCACGAGCACGGCGTGCTGCTGCGCCAGGTGGGTCGCCAGCGACATGGTGGCCTGTCCTCGGGTCCCGTCGTCCGGGCACGACCAGAGGCGTGGTCGGTCCAGGGGGGGGGTGCCCGGGGGGAGCGCGATGGTCGCGGGCCCCAGGGATACGACGCCTCCTCGGCGGCGGTGGATCCGGCGTGCCAGGGCCGGGCCGATGTTGATGCCCAGCGCCACCCCCAGGGCGAGGCACGCGAGCATCATGCCCACCATCAGCCCCGTCACGTTCTGGGTAGGCGGAGGAGGGGCGACCAGCTGCTGGCCTCCCCCCTGGCGCCTGGTCCTGGCCTGGGTGATCACCTCCACCTTCACCTGCGCGCCGTCCAGCACGATGTCGAGGCGCGGATTGGCGACCTCGGCGCCCACCTGCAGCCGGTCCTGCCAGATGACCGTGTCCTCGGCATCGAGCAGGATCACGACGGCGCCCCTGGCTAGTGACACCGGCGCCAGCGCGCTGAGAATTCCGTCGCCGGCCGATGCGTCGACCCCACGACCGTCGTCTGCGAGCTCGGTGAGTTGGATGCCTTCGCCCTCCTGCACGCTGACGCGGACCTTGCCCTCCACCGCCAGGTGAGCGCCGCCCTCGAGCACGACCACCAGGCCTGGCATGTCCGGGGTTCCTGCGGGGAGGTGCGATGGTGACGCGAGCGCCTGGACCGGCGCGGTGAGGCCGATCGCCCAGGCGAGGGCCAGGGCGGCGAAGCTTCGGGGTCGAGGGGCTGAGGGCATGGTCTGGTCGCCTCAGAAGGAGTGCTTGCGGTGGAAGCGGGCGGCCCCCAGGATGATCAGGTAGACGCTCCAGCCCAGGATCGCCACGAAGCCGTTCCAGCCGTTGACGGGGGCAGCCAGCGAGGCGGGCGCCAGGGCCACCGGGATGGCCCTGGGGGGCTGGGTTGGGAGCACCCGGAAGTCGATGCGCTCCTGGTCTGCGGAGAGGTACAGGGTCCCCTCCCACAGCGTGATGGGCTGGTCCTGCCATGTGGCGCTGAGGCTCAGCTCGGTCTGGGCAGGCAGCGGCCCCTGCCAGCGGGCCAGGTGGACGCCGTCGCCGGCGTTGTCTCCGGCGCTGTCCCCGCTGTCCAGGACCCGCTGCATGGCTTGCTCGATAGGCAGCCCTGTCAGGTGGGCCTCGACCCCCTGCACTGTGACGTCATCGTCGATGATGAGGGAGAGGGCGAGGGACTGCACGGGCAACACACGGAGGGCCTCGGGACTCCCCAGCTGCGTCGCGATCGAGGCGGGGAGCTGGTCGAGCGCAGCCTTGGCGCTGGCCGCATCGGTGGAGGCGGGCGCTAGGCGATAGACCTGCAGCCGCTCCATGCTGGCCGGAACCTCGATCTCGGTGCCGATCCTGGCCAGCCCGGCCGCGAGGCGGTCGGCGGCGCCGGCTTCGAACAGCCCCGTGTGGAGGACCACGGTCTCGAAGCCCAGCTCGGCGAGGGCCTGCCGCGCCGCGGATGCATCACCACCCAGCAGTGTGGACGAGACCCACCGGCCCGCCCGGTAGCGGTCGCTGGCGTGGATCTGGGGCGCGACGCAGTCCTCGGCGCTGGTGTGACCGTTGATGGCTTGGTCGTAGCAGATCCAGCCACTGATCCAGTTGTCCAGCTCGCCCACGGACTCCGGGGCCTCGGGGACGAGGTCGAGCACGGGCCCCGCCAGCTGACCCAGTGCCTCCGGTGGCTCGGCTGGCAGTTGCTGCTGGCGCCACGGCAGGCGCACGAACACCAGCACCTCGAGCGCCGCCAGCACCAGGAGGATGCGAGCGCGGCGGCCATGGCGTCGCTCGATGGCGGTCCCGGCGAGGGCGGCCAGGACGCCCAGGCAGAGCAGGGCGCTCCAGGAGAGTCGGGCCGGGAAGCGCACCGCATCACCCAGCAGCCAGCCCGTGGGGAGGGGGAGCCAGGACGCATGAGCGTCGGGCGCCAGAGCGGGCCCGAAGGCCAGCAGGGTGGTGAGGACCGCGGTCCACAGCAGCAAGGTCCAGCGCCGGCGCCGGTGCAGCAGGAGGCTACCCAGCAGCGCAGTGGCCAGGATGACCCCCGAGATCGCCAGCGCCATGGAGTGCTCGCCGCGGTCGCACTCCATCGTTGCTGGGCCCAGGGCGGCCAGGTGGAGGGAAGAGGCGAGGATGGACGAAGCGCTGGCCGTAGGCGCCGACGCGGGCGCGCTGAGGGAGAAGGCGACGGCGTAGGGAACGGCCACGATCCCGACTACGCTTGCCGCCCAGGCTGTGGGTCGCACCAGCCGTCGCCCCGTCTGGGCGAGACTTCCCACCCAGAAGCACGCCCCCATCAGCGCCGCCGTGAGGCCCAGGTAGCCCGAGGTCAGCAGCGCCCCGACGAAGAACAGCCCGGCGAGCGCTCCGTCTCGTCCTGTTCCACGCGTTGAGGTCGCGCGCCACCAGAACAGCCCGAAGAGCGGCAGCCACGGATTGAGCAGGTGGTAGACGTGCCCCTCGAGCAGGGTGTTGGCCGCCAGGCCAGAGAACCCGAAGCCCAATCCCGCCAACCAGGTCCAGGGGGCCTGGGCGCCGACCTCTCTGGCGAAGCGCTCGGCGGCGAAGGCCGACAGGGCCACCCCCGCCACCTGGAGCAGGCCGTGCAGCTTCGCGGGGTGCAGCGCGCGCAGCAAGCTGGCCACAGGCAGCAGCACAAAGCTGTCGAAGTGGCGGTAGTCGCCCCCGGCCGGCCACCCGGTTTGGGGGTCGAGCAGGCCAGTGATGAGCCTGGGGGCCGAGGCCAGGGACCAGATGGTGCCGGGCAGGTCGAAGTGTCTCCCGACCATGAAGTCCTCGCCGGCGAGGGCGGCGGGCCAGGTCCAGGCGACCGCGAGCGTCAGCCAGAGGACGACGGAGATCCATGGGCGATCACGAACCGTCGCCGCGCACTGTCTTCGGCTGCCCAGCAGCCACCAGACCCCCACCAGGATGATGGCGCACCAGGCCAGGTGGGCGCCCACCAGGCCCGCCTCCTGCTGCGCCAGGGGCTGGGCGAGGACGGGGCGTGAGGACCGACGAATCAGCGGTGGATCGTAGCGGGCCAGTGCGTAGCCGAGTCTGGAGCCACCCAGCTCGAGCCGCTCGAGGCCGCGGTAGGCGACCACCTCCGGCCCGTCGGCCTGCAGGCGCGTGGACAGCTCGACCTGGAGCCAGCGCGCCGGTGGGCCCTGCAGGGCAGCGGTCAGCACGCCGTCACCAGCGGTACGGTCCGACCCCTCGCCATCGTCCCGAAGCAGCGCGCTGTGCTGCTGGCCCAGCCAGTCGGCCCGCACCGTCAGCTCCAGCGCTTCCTGGGTGGGAGGCACGGCGACCTCCACGAGCGCCTGCCATGGCCCCGCCGGATCAGCGCTGCAGCCCGTCACACTGGCGACGGCCAGGAGGGCGATGAGCAGGGGGAGCAGCAGTTTCCGTGGGGCGGGGGTCACGGTGGCCATGGTACCCTTCCGCCGGGTCGGATTCCAGGCGATGGCGGCGGCGGTGGGTGTGATACCCTCCGCAGCTCGACCGCCCGCCGTTGGCGCTCCAAGCCCTCACGGCTGGGCCGCGAACTCCAAGGAGACCCGGGACATGAGTCGCTCGCTCTCGCACCGCAACCTCACCGCTCTGTTCTTCACCTGGCTGACCCTCGCGGGCTGCGGGCAGGACGAGGACCTCCCTCTGGCCGACCCACCGGCCGCCAAGTCGCCCCAGGCCGAGGAGGCTGGCGGCCCGGTGCCTGGTGAGATCGATGCTGACAGTGTGGGCTCGGGTCGCCTCTCGGCGCAGATCATCAAGTATTTCCAGGAGCCCTTGAGCGAGGATGAGATCCTGGTGAAGCTCGACCGGGGGGGCGCCGAGGTCTTGCCTGAGGTCTTCGGGCTCTGTGACCAATCGGACTGGGCCCGGCTGCGTGCCTTCGGCTTCACCGATGAGTTCCTCGTCGCGCTGCGTGGGAAGGCGCTGCCGGAGTGTGCCGCGCAGTTCACGGTCGACGCCGAGCAGGACGAACCCGGTGTGGCCTCGGCCTCTGGCGGGGCGTCGCAACCCGAAACGGCGGCGCCTTCGCCCGCGGCGCAGCCCTAAGGATTCAGCCGCGGCGGCCCGGTGTCATGGCTCTGGGAGCCTGAA
>CALDOK010000127.1 GCA_937912125.1 uncultured Pseudomonadota bacterium | reverse complement strand
CGCATCCGGAGCCGGTGCCTAGCTTGAGGGCGTACGCGAGCCGCTGAGCGGATAGGCTTCTTGGACGGCGGCTCTTGCTTGCTTCCAGGAGATTGGCATGAAGTTCGATCGCTTTACGGTCAAGGCCCGCGAGGTCATCCACGACGCTCAGAACCTCGCTGGCAAGATGGGGAATCCGGAGATCCGGCCCCACCACTTCCTCACCGTGCTGCTCACCCAGGACAAGGGCATCGCCCCGCGCATCCTGCAGACCATCGGGGCCGACGTGCTGGGCCTCACCCGCGAAGCCGCCATGCAACTGGACGATCTGTCCAAGGTCAGCGGGGGGACCAAGGCGCGCCTGTCGCGCCAGGCCAACGAGGTCATCGACGCCGCCGACGCCGCCGCCCGAGAGCTGGGCGACAGCCACGTGGCCACCGAGATGCTGCTGGTGGGCATCGAGGCGTGCAAGGACAAGCCCCGGGATCTGCTCCACGACTACGGCGTCACCCGCCAGCGCCTGCTCGAGGCCATCCACACGGTGCGCGGTGGCCGCGGGGTCAGCGGCGAAGACGCCGAGGGCCAGTATGAAGCCCTGGACAAGTACACCCGCGACATGACCCAGCAGGCCCGGGACAACAAGCTCGACCCGATCATCGGCCGCGACACCGAGATCCGCCGGGCGCTGCAGGTGCTGGCTCGGCGCACCAAGAACAACCCGGTGCTCATCGGCGACCCGGGCGTGGGCAAGACCGCCATCGTCGAGGGCATCGCCCAGCGCATCGCCAAGAACGACGTGCCCGAGTCCCTGCAGGGCAAGCGCCTGCTGGCCCTGGATCTGGCCGCCATCATCGCCGGTGCCAAGTACCGCGGCGAGTTCGAGGAGCGCCTCAAGGCCGTGCTCGAGGAGATCGAGAACTCTCAGGGCAACATCATCCTGTTCATCGACGAGCTGCACACCATCGTCAACGCTGGCGGCTCCGGCGGCGCCATGGACGCCGGCAACATGATCAAGCCGGCCCTGGCCCGGGGCGAGCTGCGCTGCATCGGCGCCACCACGGTGGACGAGTACCGCAAGCACCTCGAGAAGGACAAGGCCCTCGAGCGCCGCTTCCAGCCCGTGATGATCGAGGAGCCCACGGTCACCGACACCGTGCGCATCCTGCGCGGCATCAAGGAACGCTACGAGACCCACCACGGCATCCGCATCACCGACGACGCCATCGTGGCCGCCGCCACCATGTCGGACCGCTACATCGCCGACCGCCACCAGCCCGACAAGGCCATCGATCTGATCGACGAGGCCGCCAGCCGGGTGCGCATGGAGATCGAGAGCATCCCTCAGCCCATCGACACCCTCGAGCGCGAGATCGCCGGGATGCGGGTGGAGCTGCAGGCGCTCAACCGCGAGAAGGACGACGAGAACGCCCGCCAGCGGGCCAAGCAGATCGACAAGGAGATCGCCGTCAAGGAAGAGGAGGCCCAGGAGCTGCGCAACCGCTGGGAGCAGGAGCGCGCAGCCCTCGACGCCCTGTCCGAGCTCAAGGAGCGCCTGGACCAGCTGCGCCACGAGGGCGAGACCGCCCAGCGCAACGCAGACTACGAGCGGGCCAGCCAGGTCTTCTACGGTGAGATCCCCGGCGTGCAGGAGGCGCTGAAGGAGCGCCAGGCTGCCCTGGACGAGCTGCAGAGAGACGGCGCCATCCTGCGAGAAGAGGTCAGCGACGACGACATCGCTGTGGTGGTCTCCGCCTGGACCGGCGTGCCCGTCACCAAGCTCGTCGAGAGTGAGCAGGCCAAGCTGCTGCTGATGGAAGACCGCATCCACCATCGCCTGGTCGGCCAGGACGAGGCCGTGGTCGCCGTGGCCAACGCGGTCCGACGCGCCCGCGCCGGCCTGCAAGACCCCAACCGCCCCATCGGCAGCTTCATCTTCCTGGGCCCCACCGGCGTCGGCAAGACCGAGCTGGCCCGGGCCCTGGCGGAGTTCCTGTTCGACGACGAGAAGAACCTCATCCGAATCGACATGTCGGAGTACCAGGAGAAGCACACGGTGGCCCGGCTCATCGGCGCGCCTCCGGGCTACGTCGGCTACGACGAGGGGGGCCAGCTCACCGAGGCCGTGCGCCGCCGCCCCTACTCCGTCGTGCTCTTCGACGAGATCGAGAAGGCCCACGGGGACATCTTCAACGTGCTGCTGCAGGTGCTGGACGACGGGCGGCTCACCGACTCCAAGGGTCGCACGGTGGACTTCAAGAACGTCGTGCTGATCATGACCTCGAACGTGGGCTCGCGGCACATCCTGGCGGGCACCGAGCAGGGCTTCGACCAGGAGCAGATGGAGGCGATGGTCCAGGAAGAGCTCCGCAAGACCTTCCGCCCCGAGTTCCTCAACCGGGTGGACGAGATCACCACCTTCCACGCCCTGCGCTACGAGCACATGGACGCCATCCTGACCATCCAGCTGCGCCACATCCGCAAGCTGCTGGATGCGCGCCAGCTGAACTTCGAGATCACCCCCGCCGCCCGTAAGGCGCTGTGCGACGCCGGCTTCGATCCCCTGTACGGAGCCCGGCCCCTCAAGCGGGCTATCCAGCAGTACTGCATGAACCCCATGTCCCGGGCCATCGTGGCCGGCGACTTCGGCCCGCGTGACACCATCGCGGTGGACATGCAGGACGACCAGCTCATGTTCGCCCGCATCCCCGCGCCCCCCCTCGAAGACGACGGGCCCAGCTACGACGGCCCTCCCCTGAAGTCCATCTAGCCCTTGCCTCGCCGTCTACGCCGGGAGCTGCTGGCCCTGCTGGCTCTGGCCGCCGCGGTGCTTGCGGCGGCGCGACACCTGATCCTCGAGCCCGGGTTGGCACTTCAGGACCCCGCCGCGCTGCGGCAGCTCCTGGGCCTCGCGCAGCTGCAGCGCCTGCTGACAGGACAGCAGGGTTGGAGCGAAGCCTGGTTGGGGTGGCCGGTGGGGCCCGGCTTCGTGCAGGCGGACTGGCAGCTGGGGCCCGCCTTGCTGGCCTGGCCCATGGGCGCCCTGGGGATCGGGTTCCATGTCCAGTACTCCGCCCTGGCCGTCGCGGGGATGCTGCTCACCGCCTGGACCTGCCACCGCCTGGCCCAGGCCATGCTGGGCGCGGGGCCCCACACCCTGCTCACGGGTGTGGTCGGCGGGCTGGCGCCTTTCCTGCTGGGGCTAGGCACCCCGCTGGACCTGGTTCACGGTGAGCTAAGCGTGGGGGGCACGCTCCTGCTTGGGCTAGGCCTGCAGCGCGAGCGGCCTTGGTTGGCGGGCCTAGGCGGACTGGTGCTGGCCTGCAGCGCGCACATGGGCTGGCAGCAGGGGGCCTACGCCGCACTGCTGGGGCTGGCGGTCCTGAGCGTAGCGGGCTGGCGCAGGTGGGCGGCTGGGCGCACCCTGCTGGCCGGGGCGGCTGGCGCCTCGCTTGGGATCGCCGGGCTCCTGCCCGCGGCGCTGCCCTACCTCCACCATGGCTTCACGCACCAGGCCGGCTGGCTGGCCAGCACTCCTTGGGAACGCTGGCTGATCCCACTCGTGTTCCTGCTGGGTGTCCTGGCGGCCCGCGGCGCACAGCTGCTCGCGGCTCGCCTGCCCCCTCGCTGGGCAGTGGTGTCGGCCGCGCCGCTGCTGCTCGTCGTGGTGCTGCCCTCACCCTCTGGCAGGGACCGCCCCGCCCCCGGGATCCCCGAGATCTACGTCGGGCTCGAGGCCGGTCCCCCCGGGCCGCTGTACGAGCGCTTCACCTCCTTGCCCGAGCGCTGCGCCTGTGACGCCGCCCCCCGCCTGGCCGCGGCCCTGCTGCACGAGCGCCCGCTGGTCGGCGGGGAGTGGGCCTGGGATCACGCGGGCCTGCGCGCCCTCGAGGGGCTGGCGGGGCGCTTTCCCGAGGCCAGATCGGCCGAGCTGCTGCGCATCCTCGGGGTCGCCGTGGTCATCGAGCATGCCCCGGTGAGCGGGCCGCCCCCCGCGGGGGCTAGCTGCCAGCGGGTCCACCAGCACCGCCTGTGCGCCCTCGAGCCCCTCTTCCCCGACGGCCTGCCGGAGGAACACGAGGTTCAGACCTTGGGTCGAGGCCCGGTGGTGGGCCTGCGGTGGAGCACGCCGCCTCGAGCTGAGCGCCTCGAGCTGCGCTGCGAGGGCCAGCAACCCTGGCGCAGCAGCACCCTGGCCTGGTGGATCGTGGCCAAGCTGCGCCACGGCGCCGATCCGCCCTGGATGGACGTCTACCTTCCCCAGCCCTGCACCACCGTGCCCGAGGCGAGCGAGGGCTCTCCCCTGCCGCTGTATGCTGTGAGCACCGGAGGTCCATCGTGAGCGATTTCAGCACTGCGCGCCCCTTCTTGGCCCTGTACGCCGCCGCGCTGTGGTGGGTCGCCTTCCTGACCGCCCAGACGCTGCTGACCGGGCTGGGCGCTGGCCTCGAGCTGGCCCTGGCCAACAGCGGGAGCTCCGCCGGTGTGCTCTTCGGTGTGATCGTAGGCGAGGAGGTCCTGTCGCTGTGCGCGCTGTGGGCCGTGGTCGCGGCGGTGTTCCTCCACCCCCGCGCCCTCGAACCTGGCGCAGGCTGGAGACACCCCCTGGTGATGGGGCTGACGGTGTTGCTGCTGCTGGGCACCAGCGCCACCACCATGAGCATCACCACGCTACGCTGGGCCTATGTTGCCAGCCTGATCGGTGCCGAGGACATGGCCTGGATGGCCGTGCGCCAGCAGTACCTGGGCGTCAGCGTGCACGCCTTGCATGTGCTCACCTGGTGCGGTGTGGTCATCGGCGCGTGGATGAAGCTGAACGGCGACCTGGAGCGCGACGGCTAGCGCAAGGCCAGCAGCCCCCTCAGCAGCGGCTCGAGCTCGGCCAGAGGCAGCATGTTCGAGCCGTCGCAAGGGGCCCGATCCGGATCGGGGTGGACCTCGAGGAACAGGGCGTCGATGCCCACGGCCACCGCCGCGCGAGCCAAGGTGGGCACCATGGCCCGCAGCCCACCGGTGCTGGCGCCGAGCCTGGGGGGCTGCTGGCAGGCGTGGGTGGCGTCCATGCACACCGGCACGCCCAGGGCGCGCATGGCGGGCAGCCCGCGGTAGTCCACCACGAGATCGCCGTGGCCGAAGCTGCTTCCACGCTCGGTGAGCACGGTGCCCCCGGCGCCCCCAGCGCGCAGCTTCTCCACCACGGCACCCATGGCCTCGGGAGCCATGAACTGACCCTTCTTGACGTTGACCGGGCGTCCCGTGGCCGCGCAGGCCAGGAGCAGATCGGTCTGACGGCACAGGAAGGCAGGCACCTGCAGCAGATCCACCACCGCCGCGATGGGCGCGGCCTGGTGGGGCAGATGCACGTCGGTGGTCACGGGCAGGCCTGTGGCCTCGCGCACCGCCGCCAGCACCTCGAGCCCCGCATCCAGCCCGGGGCCGCGGAACGCCGTGCCGGTGCTGCGGTTGGCCTTGTCGAAGCTGGCCTTGAAGATCAGGGGGATCCCGAGGGCGTCGCAGGTGGCGGCAAGGGCGTGGGCGATGTCCAGGGTCGCGGCGCGGCCTTCGATGACGCAGGGCCCAGCGATGAGGACGAGGGAGGGGCCGCCGATGGTGACGGCGCCGACCTGGACGGGGTGGAGGTTCATGGGGCTCCCTATCCCAGGCCCGCCTGGACCAGATCGTGGATTCGCACAAGGCCCACGACCACGTCGTCCTGGTCCAGCACCGGCAGTACGGCGATCTGACTGGGACGGTCCTCCATCAACGCCAGGGCCTGGCCGAGGGGGGCTCGCGCCTGGACCGTGACGGGGGAAGTGGTGGCGATGTCCTGTGCGCAGAGCTCCAGCACGGCGCCCCGGTGGGTCTCCACCGCCCGGCGCAGGTCCCCGTCGGTCACGATGCCCGCCAGCGCTCCATCCCGCACCAGCAGCACCGCCCCGAGCCCATGCCCGGTGAGCACCGAGAGCAGCTGGGACACCGGCAGGTCGGGGGCGACCACAGGCGGAGCGTGCATCACGCGAGCCACAGGGATGCGTCGGGCACGCCCGATGGCGCCCGCCGGGTGCAGCGGCGCGGCCACCGATCCCACGCCCAGGGCCAGGGCGTCGGCCACGGCCGAGGCCGCCAGGTAGGTGGCCGTGGGCGGCGCGCCAGGAGGGTCGGGAACCGCACCGCAGTCGAGCACCAGCGCAGCGGCGCGGCCCAGCCGGCTGCCAGCACGGCCCGTGAGTGCGAGCACCGGGCACGGCGCCGCCAGCGCCAGAGCGAGCACCTCGTCGCTCTCTCCGGAGCGGCTGACTGCCACCAGCAGGTCCTGCTTCCCAAGCAAGCCCAGCTCGCCGTGGGCGGCGGCCCCCGGGTCGAGCCAGCACGCTCGGTGCCCCTGGGTGCTCAGGGTGGCGGCCAGCTTGCGCGCCACCAAGCCGCTCTTGCCAGCGCCGGTGCAGACCACCAGGCCTCTGCAGGCGCCCACCAGCCGGACGGCGGCGGGCAGCTGCGGGCTGCTGGCGCGGCCTGCTTCCTGCAAGGCGTGGACGAAGTGATCGAAGAGCGCTACCGGATCCATGGCCTCGCCGGAGGTTGCGTGCTGCACGGTCCACCTATCGCGCATGGGACACGCAGGCTCTGGTGGTTGGTAACTCTATCTTGAGTTACTATGCCGACAGGAGAGCGCCATGGCCCCAGAGATCCGCTCCTTGCTCGCCGTACTGCTCCTCTGTCCGCCCTTGCTGGGCTGCCCGCCGGAGTACGAACCCGCACCCCAGGCCCGCGTGCTCACCTCGGTCGCGCTGCTGGACGCGGGGGCCGTGGCGGTGGGCGAGCGGCGCACCCTGGGCCTGGAGCTGCGCTCTCAGGGCGCCGCCCCCGTCACGATCACCGACATCGCCATCGAGCACCAGGGCGACGAGGAGCCCTTCGTGCTGCTGCCCTGGGACGACGGCAGCGGGCGGCTCGAGCTGGCCCGGGGGAGCGAAGCGGCCCCCACCATCGCCGTCGCCCAGATCAGCTACCGGCCCGAGCAGGCCGGCATCCACCGCGCCCTGCTCACGGTCACCTCCACCGACACCCAGGTCGAGGGCGGCCAGTGGCACGTCGCGCTGCGCGGCCTGTCCATGCACCCCTGCGCGTCCATCAGCCCAGTGTGGCACGACTTCGGCCCCCGTAGCTCCGGCAGCTACACCACCGCGTCCTTCGATCTGGCCAACTGCGGCCTGGTCGAGCTCACCGTCAGCGGCTTCGATCTGTCCGACTCCAGCACCTTCTCGGTGCTCACGGCCGACCCCGTCTACGTCGAGGCAGGCGCCTCCGAGACCATCGACCTGGCCTGGGTCCCCTCCAACACCCAGCCCGACGGCGCCACGCTCTCCTTGCTCGCCAACGCCCCCGACCACAGCCTCGTGGTCGAGCTGCTGGGCAACGACTGTGAGCGCTCCGCCCATCCCGGCTGGGACGACGACGGCGACGGCTGGTTCTCCTGCGCCGGAGACTGCGACGACGACGATGCGCTCGTGAACCCCTCGGCGGTCGAGCTGGCCAACGGCGTCGACGACGACTGCGACGGCGAGACCGACGAGGCCGCCAACCCCACCAGCACCGACGACGACGACGACGGCTGGACCGAGGACGCCGGCGACTGCGACGACGCTGACCCCACCGTCCACCCCGGCGTGGCCGAGCAGGCGGACGGGATCGATGGGGACTGCAACGGCATCGTCGACGACAACACCGAGCGCCTGGACGACGACGGTGATGGCTTCTCCGAGCTGGCCGGCGACTGCGATGACGCCGACAGCGGCGTCTACCCGGGGGCGGACGAGCCGCGGGACGGCATGGACAACGACTGCGATGGCCTGCTGGACGAAGGCAGCGCCGCCTACGACGACGACGGCGACGGCTACTCAGAGGACGCCGGCGACTGCGACGACGACGACCCATGGACCCACCCCCAGGGCGCCGAGGACTGCGATGGGGTGGACAACGACTGCGACGGCGAGACCGACGAGGCCGACGCCTGCGCCTACCTGGCGGAGCGCACCGTCGACACCGGCCTAGGCGAACCCCGGGGCTGCAGCAGCGCGCCCGGCGGGGGCGCGATGAGCATGCTGCTAGCGCTGCTGGCGCTGCTGGGGATCACCCGCAAGGACGCCCCCCGGCCAATGTAGGGGCGCCCGCCTCTACATGCTCCAGCGGCTCGAGAGGTAGACGATCACGCGGCCGGCGAGGATGTCGACATCGTCGGTGTCGTCCCAGCCCAGGGCCGAGATGGCGATGTCGTTGATGCCGTCGCCGTCGAAGTCGGCCACCAGGATGTCGGTGGCGAAGGAGTTGTCGGCGTCGCTGCCCTCGAAGCCCATCAGCGAGGCCTCCTCGACGTCGAGATCGCTACCCAGCAGCGCGCCCGAGACCAGGTAGGTCCGCCCCACATCGAAGGTGCCGCCGCCGGGCTCGGAGACCAACAGATCCGCGTAGCCGTCGCCGTCGATGTCGCCGGCCGACTCGATCTGGATACCCAGCTCTCCGTCGTCGAAGGTGCCGTAGACGTGGCCGCCCGCATCGCTGGTGCTGAAGGCGCCGCCGCCGGCGAACAGTGAGGTGGCCGCGTAGAAGGTGTACAGCCCGCCGCCATTGTCGGCACCCGAGTCGTCGAGCACGGCCGAGATGACCGCGTCGTCGCTGCCGTCGGCGTCGAAGTCACCCGTGGCCGCGTACCAGCCGAACATGGACTCGGACACGCCAGAGATGGTCGCGTAGGCGGCGGCCTCGAGGGTGTGGGCGTCGAGGGTGCTCAGGTCGCTGACCAGCAGGGCCTGGCCCTCCTTGCTCCAGTTGTCCAGGTGGTAGAAGCCGGTGTCCGCGCTGCTGTCGCCGGTGTAGCTGGTGGAGTAGTACGCCTCGCCGGCGAAGAGGTCGGACAGCCCGTCGCCGTCGATGTCCTCCAGCACCCGCACGTGGGCCAGGGAGAACTCCTGGGCGCCCTCGGCCCAGTCCTCGATGTAGGCCGTTGCGTCCAGGTCCCCAGAGTACACACCACCGGGGACTACCAGCAGGTCCGCGTCCTCGAAGACGCTGTCCGCGCTCCACTCGATCACGATCTCGGAGGCCCCGTCGCCGTCGAGATCGCCCACGTCCCAGGTGTTGGAGTAGACGACGCCCACGCCAGCCGGCACGCCCATCTCGAGGGTCAGCTCGGCATCGGCCTGGTTGTCGGTCAGGGACGGATCGAAGGCGTTGCCGTCGCCATAGTAGATGAGCAGCCCGAAGTCGGCTTGGTAGCTGGAGTAGTCGATCTCGCCCCGATCGGTGACGACGTCCAGGTGGCCGTCGCCGTCGACGTCGGTGCAGTGTACGTCGAAGCCGATGAAGTCGTAGCCGGTGCCCGCGATGAGGGTGTCGGCGTCCTCGAGCAGCATGCCGCCGGTCCAGATGTCGGCGCCGTTGCCGTACCAGATGCCCACGCCGCCGCCGTAGCTGTTCGAGAACGGCGCCGCGATGAGGATGTCCGCCAGGCCGTCCTCGTCCAGGTCGCAGGCGTCGATCCCGTAGCCCAACAGGTCGTAGAAGTACCCCGTGGAGCTCGACCCATCCCAGACCCCATCGAAGGTGGGCTCGGCGTCATCGAGCTCGTAGTAGTCGCCCACGTCGTCACCGCTGCAGTCGGCGTCCAGGCCGTCGTTCCACCAGTCCCAGGCCCCCGGGTGGATGGCGGGATCCGCGTCATCGCAGTCGTCGCCGCCGAAGTCGGCGTCGTTGTAGCCGTCACCGTCCGCATCCGCCGAGTCACCGTCGCGGCAGTCGTTGTCCAGGCCGTCGAAGGGGATCTCGGTCTGGGCCGGGTTCACGTCCGCGTTGTCGTCGTCGCAGTCGTTGCCGCCCGCCTCCGAGGCGATGAAGCCGTCGCCATCGACGTCGGTCACGTCATCGCCGTCGCAGTCCTGGTCGATGTCGTCGTAGGGGACCTCGGCGGCGCCGGGGTAGACCGTGGCCTCGTCGTCGTCGCAGTCGTCGCCGTAGTCGCACTGGTACTGGTTGTAGTGCCCGTCGCCGTCGGCGTCGAAGTCCTCGTCGATCTCCTCATCGCAGTCGTTGTCGATGGAGTCGCACTCCTCGTCGGCGTCGGGGTGGACCCGGTAGTTGTTGTCGTCGCAGTCGACGTTGCTGAGGTAGCCGTCGTTGTCCTGATCCACCCAGGTGGTGTCGGGGCCCGTGTCGTCGGGGGTGGTATCGGGAGGCGCTGTGTCGTCCTTGGGATCGGGTTCTGGCTCACCACAAGCGATGAGACCGAGGCCGAGGCCGAAGACCAGACAGAGTAGACGTGCGTTCATGCATCCTCCAAGGGCAGGAGGAAGACGATACCACGACTTCGACGCGCAGCGATGCCTGTTCAGTTCGACCCGAGGGGGGGAATGCCCACCTCGATCCGACGCCCCGCGGCGGTGATGACGACCCAGTCGTCGTAGCGCTGCGGCTGGTAGTGGCCATCGACCACCACGGGGTTCCCGCGGGCGTCGGTCTGGAGCACCGGCCGGTTCTTCTCGCCCGCGGCAACCTTGCCCGGGCTGCGCTCGGAGCTGACGTTCAGGTTCACCCAGCCCGCCAGCCAGTGGTGCACGGCCATGTCGCCCTCACGCAGCCCAGCGAGGCCGTCTTCGTTCACCGAGAACTGCAGCCGGGACTTCAGGCGCATCTTCTTGCCGTCGCTCTTCTCATCCCGGACCCGGTTCTTGCTGTTCACCAGGGTCGGGTCCGAGCGGTGACGGGAGTCGAGCACCTTCTGCGTGGTGTCGGGCAGCTGGATGTCGCGCTGGCCTTCGCGCCCGAAGTCGAAGTGGAAGGTGACCTTGCCGGCGGCGGACTCGATCTTGTTCAAGGCGTCCAGGGGCAGGAAGTCCAGCTCCACACCGTACCTCTCGAACATGGCCCGCACGCTGTCCCCGCTGAGGGTGCGCGCCTGGCCGTCGGCCAGCAGGCCGAAGAAGCCCATGATGCCCCGGCCGCTCTTCTGCACCTCCTGGAAGGCGCGCTCGAGGTCCGCGGCGCTCAGCTCACCCGAGGGCAGCGCCCACTGCTCAGCGGCGCTCCCCTGGGTGTCCCCCGCGGCCCGCAGGTCGTCGACCACGCAGATCCCGCCCGCCGGGTTGCAGGGGTCCTGGGCCCACGCCGAGGGCAACGCGAGGAAGGCGACCAGGGCGACCAGCAAGGGGATGAGGAGGCGACGCATGGGGACTCCAAGGCTCTGCCCCCACAAATTGCAAGAGCCGTGCCACGGCCAGCGCGCCCGCGCTCCCCAGGAAACCCCAGCGCAGACGGACGCGGGGACTGCGAGGCCGGGTCAGCGACCACCCCACTGCGACAGTCAGGTCGCGCGCCTCGAAGGAGGTGCTAGTTGCCGGGCTCCGGGAGCTGGGCGACCGCGAGCTCGAGGGCGTCCAGCCGCTCGCGCAGCGCCACCAAGCCGGCCTGGACCGGCGCGGGCCGGGGGGAGTCGAGGCCGTGGAGCACCCGGCCGAACTCGTACTCGACGGCGGTGATCAAGTGGGAGTCCACGGCGTCGCCCACAGGCCCCTCGATGAGGGGCTCGAAGCGCTGGCGATAGGCCTGTTCCCAGCTGGCCACCGCGCTGTCCTGGTCCTTGGCGGCGTGGGCGGTCTCGAGCTGCTCGAGATCCGCGCGGACGAGGGAGAAGCGCTCGGCCCAGCTGGAGGGGGCCACCGCTGGCGCCGCGGTAGCGCCCGACCCGACGCCCCCGGGGTCGCAGGCCACGGCGAGGAGGAAGATGAGGCAGTGCACCTTAGCCATGACGATTGGACTCCAGGGACATCACGTCCACCACCACGAGGCTGGCATCGTCCGCGCCGTGCCGCAGCTCGACCAGCCCCAGCACAGCCTCGGCACAGGCCTGAGGCGCGCCCCCCGAGGCCCACCAGCAGTCCAACAGCTCGGCCGGCGTGATCAGCTCCGTGACGCCATCGGTGGTGAGGAAGAACAGATCACCCACGAACAGAGGACCACGCCAGAGCTGGGCCACCTCGTTGAGCTGAGGCCCCATGCCCATCCAAGCGCCCAGCCGGCGACCGCTGCCCTGGCGCTCGGTGATGCCCTCGATGAGCCCGTGGCGCACCCGGAAGACCTCGCTGTCGCCCACATGGACCAGGTGGGCGGTGCGATCCGCCAGCCACAGGGCGCTGAGGGTACAGGCCGCCTGGCCCACGCCCCGCCCGCGCAGCTCCCAGTCGATCTCGTTGATGAGCTGGAGCAGGCCCTCCTCGTTGGGGGGCACGTCGGTGTCGAAGAAGCTGACCAGGCGCTCACAGGTGATCTTCGCGGCCCAGCCACCGTTGGGCACCGAGCTGACGCCGTCGCAGACCGCGAACAGGGTGCCCCGCCGCAGCTGCACCACCTCGGCCACCCGCGTGTCGAGCACGCAGACCGAGTCGTCGTTGTTGCGATGGGTGCGGCCCCGAAGGGACGCCGAACCCACAGCGACCAGCGGCAGGGTATCGACCTGCATGGAGGGGGCTAGCGCTCCTGCTCGCGGCGCCGCACCAGGGCCAGGGAGACCAGGCCCAGCAGCCACATGGGGCTGGGCCCCCGGCTGCTGCTGGCGCAGCCGCAGCCGACCTCGGCCGGGATGGTGGTGACGACCTCTTCGGCCTCCTCGATGCCGACGCCGGTGAGCGCGACGCTGTAGGTGGGATGGGAGGGATCGTTGGTGGCCAGCATCAGGTTGGCCGTGAACTCGCCGGGGCTGTCCGGGCCGAAGGTGACCACCATGCCGTCGTAGCTGTCCGCGTCGGCCAGCACAAAGTCGGGGTAGACCGCGAAGTACTCGGAGCCGGAGATGCCCGCTTCACCAAAGAGCAGCTCGACACCGCCGTTGAGGATCTCGACGTTCCAGTTGGCCAGGGTGCCGACGTAGACCTCGCCGAAGTCGTAGGACTCGTCGGGGGGGGTCATCACCGGCAGCAGGAACTGGTACTCCACCGGCTCGAACTCGTCCTCGAAGGCGTTGGAGCCCATGTCGACGGGGATGTCGAAGACGTCGTCCCACTCGTAGCAGCCCAGGATGTCCACACAGACCTCGACGCCCGGCTGGATGAGCACCTGCATGGCGGTGTCCCAGGAGGCCAGGTAGGTGCTCTCGATCCCGATGAAGCCGTTGCTGGGCACGGGCAGCACCACGGTCTCACCCTCGAGCAGCTGCACGTCGTCGTTGTGCTGGATCTGCAGGCCCGCCATGGAGGTCTCCATGGTCGCGGCCAGATCGATGTCCAGGATGATCTGCACCACCGACAGCACGGTGAAGTCGTAGCTGATCAGGGTGGTGCCCTGGCCCTCGTCGCTGACGCTGACCACATCCGGGATGCTGTCGGAGAGCACCAGGGGGTCGAAGGTGGTCTGGGTCATGACGTCGATGCTCTGCCGGTCCAGCTCCCACTCGCCCTCGTAGCCCCACAGATCGAGCTTGAGGTAGACCACGGTGGAGAGCTGACCGAACAGCCCCAGCCAGCCCGTCTCGGGAACAGACTCCCAGACCAGGGTGACCGCCTCGGGCCACTCGAGCGAGGCCAGCGCCCCCATCCGCACCTGGGCCTGCTCCTCGGCCTCGAGGGCGAGGTTGATCATCACGGGGCTGCCGCTGGGCACGTAGCCGGTCTCGTAGGCCGAGCCCTCCATCAGCGCGACGTCGTCGAGCAGGTCGAGGGGCTGGGGCTCGGTGCCGTAGGCCAGGGCTTGGCCCGAGCCGATCAGGGCGAGAGCGACGAGGCTGGAGAGGGCCATGGAGGGGCTCCTGGGACGCAACATGCAGGGAGACACCACCGCGCAGGCGGGGCCGAGGTCGTCACAGCATGTCACCACCGCGCCCCAGAATCCACCCCTTTTCAGCGCCCAGGCTCCGGGAGATGACCACGACCCAGGATCACCCGTCGCACAGGGTGCTGGGCATGGAGGGCCACCAGGCGCTCGAGCAGATCGTTCACCGCCCCGATGGCGGCGCGCCCGAGGTCCAGGATGTAGACGACGCCAGTGCCCGACCGGATGTCGGGGGGGCTGACGAAGTGGAAGCGGCCGGCGTTGGCCGAGCCGAAGCGCCCCTCGAAGCCCGCCTTGTACCAGGCCCCGATGACGGGATCCACCAGCTCGAGGGGATCGCCCGCGGCGAGCATGACCTGGACCGGGAGGTGATCCCAGGGGCACTGGGAGGACACCAGCACCTCGAAGGGCAGCCCGGGCCAGGGGAAGAGCACCGGGGCGCGGGTGAGGGCCTCGAGCCCTGGCAGGGCCACGAGCATGGGCTGGTCGCCCACCAGCCCCCCCTGGCCGGTGGACGGATCCACCAGGTCGATGCGCGTGGCGGCGTAGGGGCGCGCGCCTTCGGGCAGATCGGGCTCGATGCCGCCGTCGGCGCTGCGGCGCATCCGGGCCGCCTCGGCGACCCAGCCCTTGGCCTCCATCTGTGCGGCGTGGTGATCGAAGAAGGCGCAGTAACGATCGCGATGGGCCTCGAGCAGGTCGCGGGCGGGCTGTTCCCTGAAGCTCGAGACCGCGTGGATGAACTCTCGCATACCCTGGGCCTCGGCCTGGGCGTCGCGCTCCATGACGATGGCCAGCGCCGCTTGCAGGGTGGCCAGGCCCCCGTCGAGCTTGCCCAGCGCCAGCTGCAGGCGCCCAAGCCCAGCCAGGGCCTCGGCGTGACGAGGATCGTCGGCCAACACAGAGCGGTAGGCGGCCTCTGCCTGGCCTGGCTCGTCCTCGGCCTCGGCGATGGTGGCCAGGGAGAGCTGGAAGTGGGGCCGCATGGCCAGGGCCTCGGGCACCGCTCCGCTGTCGAGCAACGCCAGGGCGCGCTCCACCAGCGGGCGCGCCTCACCCGGCGCTCCACGCTGGAGCTCGAGGGCCCCCAGGGCATGGAGCAGATCCGGACGGTTGCCGTCGAGCTCCAGGGCGGCGTGGAGCTTCTCGCGGGCGGCGTCGGGCTCACCCCCGTTCAGGGCCTCCATGGCCTCGCGAACCAGCTGATCGAGCTCCATGTGTTCCTCCGTGGGCGGTGGCGCCGCGGGCTGTGGTGCAACGGCGAAGGCGGGAGTATATCCTCCCTCCGCCCATGGCCACGAGGAGGGCGCGATGCCCATCGACGAACGCTCCGCAGAGGAGATCGCGCAGGCCCGCTCTCGGAGCGCCACCACGCTGCGTCCCACGGTCCCCGCCCTCGAGGCGCGCCTGCACCAGCCCACGCCCTGCCTGGATCACGGCTTCGTGCGCCTGGTGGACTACATGGGCGACGACGCGGCGGTGGTCCAGGCCGCGCGTGTCTCCTACGGTGCCGGCACCCGCAAGCTGCGCGAAGACCGGGGGCTGATCCGCTACCTGATGCGCCACCGGCACACCACACCCTTCGAGATGTGCGAGCTCAAGCTACACGTCAAGCTGCCCATCTTCGTGGCGCGGCAGTGGATCCGGCATCGCACGGCGAGCGTCAACGAGATCAGCGGGCGCTACTCGGTGCTCGACACCGAGTTCTACACCCCCGCCGCCCAGGACCTGGCGGTCCAGAGCGCCTCCAACCGCCAAGGTCGGGGTGCCGAGCTGAGCCCCGAGCAAGCCCAGCAGGTGCTGGCCATCCTGCAGCACGAGGCCGCGGGCGCCCACGCCAGCTACGCCCAGCTCATGGAGCGCTTCGATCTGGCCCGCGAGCTGGCCAGGATCAACCTCACCCTGTCCACCTACACCCAGTGGTACTGGAAGATCGACCTGCACAACCTGCTGCACTTCCTGGCCCTGCGCCTGCACCCCCACGCCCAGCGTGAGTTCCGGGTCTACTCCCAGGCCATCGCCGAGATCGTGGCCGCCTGGGTGCCCACCACCTGGGAGGCCTTCGAGGACTACCGGCTCGGCGCCCACACCGTCAGCCGACAGGAGGTCCAGGTGATCAAGGCGGCGCTGGCCGGGCAGCCCGTGGACCAGCCCAGCAGCGGCCTGTCCAAGCGGGAGTGGGCCGAGCTGATGCGCACCTTCGGCCTCGAGCAGGGAGATCCCGAGTGAGCGCTGGCGGCCAACCGCGGGTGCTGGTGGCGGACTTCATGAACCACCGCCGCCTGGCCCTGCTGGCCGCCCTGCAGCCCCACTTCGCGGTCGAGCCCCCTCCCCTCGGCGTCGACCTGCTGCGCCACGCGCGCTCGAGCAAGCCCGACATGGTAGTGCTCTTCGCCCACCCCTGGCGGGCCGACAAGGCCTACCGCCAGTGCCGCTGGCTAAAGACCGATCTGCGCCCCACCCACCGGGTGGCCGTCATCAACCTGGACGCGAGCCCACGCGAGCCCAGCCTGGTCATGGAGCAGGACATGGCCGACGGCTACTGGCAGGGCGGAGCCAAGACCGAAGACCTGGTGGCCTTCCTGCAGCAGGTCTGGGCCGGGGAACGTCCCGTGGTGGTCAAGAAGAGCGCCATGGGGCTGCTGGCCAGGTTGCTGCGCCGGTAGAGACTACCGCCGAATCCCTAGCGGATGTCGTGCTTCTTCAACAGCCTGGAGATGGACTTGCGGTCCATGTCCGCCGCCCGGGCCGCGCGGCTGATGTTGCCGTCGTGGCGCTCGATGAGGTCCACCAGGTACTGGCGCTCGAAGGCCTCGATGATCTGGTCCTTGGCGTCCTTGAAGGGCAGCTCGGCCATGGCGCTGTGAGCGACGCCCAGCTCGGGCGTGTCCGCAGCCATGGTGCTGGCGACGCGCTGGGAAGCCACCCGCATGGCCTCGGGCAGGGTGGCCAGGGTGATCTGGTCGCCGTCGCAGAAGGGCAGCGCCCGCTCCACCACGTTGCGCAGCTCGCGGATGTTGCCGGGCCAGTGGTAGGCCTCGAACAGCTCGCTGACCTCGCCGCTCAAGTCCTTGACCCCGGCGTTGTGGGCACAATGGCGCAGGATGTGGTGGACCAGCAGCGCGATGTCCTCGAAGCGCTGGCGCAGGGGCGGCAGGGGCAGCTCCACCACGGCCAGGCGGTAGTAGAGATCCTCGCGGAAGCGACCCGCGTCGACCTCGTCGCGCAGGTTGCGGTTGGTGGCACAGACCACCCGCACGTCGACCTGGCGGGTCTGGCCCGAGCCCACCCGACGGACCTCGCGCTGCTCGAGCACCCGCAGCAGCTTGGGCTGCAGCTCGAGGGGCAGCTCACCGATCTCGTCGAGGAAGACGGTGCCCTTGTCGGCCATCTCGAAGACGCCGGGACGGCTGGCCACGGCACCGGTGAAGGCGCCCCGCTCGTGCCCGAACAGCTCGCTCTCCACCAGGCTCTCGGACACGGCCCCGCAGTCGAACACCACGAAGGGCTTGCTGGCCCGCCGGGACCGATTGTGGACCGCCCTGCTGACCAGCTCCTTGCCGGTGCCGGTCTCGCCGGTGACCATGCAGGTGAGCTCGGTGGGCGCGACCCGTGCCAGGAGGCCGAAGAGCCCGCGCATGGCCAGCGAACCGCCCACCATGTTCTCGAAGAACGGCTCGTCCGACGGCAGGACGTCGATGACCTCGTCGGCGGGTGCGAAGACCAGCTCGGTCTGGCCTACTCGGAAGCGGGTGTCGGGGGAGAGGTAGACCTCGCGCACCTTGACCGGCCCCACGAAGGTGCCATTGGTGGAGGCCATATCCCGCAGGAGCACGCCCTCGGGAACGCGCACCACCTCGGCATGCCGGCGGGACACGGTGGTGTCGGACAGGGCGATGTCGTTGCCCGAGCGGGAGCCGATGCGCACCAAGTCACCGTCCACCAGCCACGACTGGCCCTTGTCCTCACCCGCTACGCAGGTGAGCCGCCCGCGGCGGATGTGGAGCTGCCGAGGGCCTCCGCTGCCCAAGGTGGTGGTGATCTCGACCATCGTGACTCCAGGGTGCTTCGGCTGGCCAACAGGCACGCGCAGAACCAGCCACCCCCCTAACCCGCTGGGGCCGTGAGAACGCCTGGCTCAGCTGGCGTCGCCGTCGATCTCGTCCAGGCTGAGATCGTTTCGCTTCATCAAGCGCTGGATGCTCTTGCGGTCGATGCCGGCGGTCCTGGCCGCCTGGGAGATGTTGCCATCATGGGCCTCGAGGAGCCGGACGATGTACTCGGTCTCGAAGTGCTCGAGCCAGGCTCGCTTCGCGGCCTTGTAGGGCAGATCCACCCTCACCGGCGGGCCCTCGGCCCCGGAGCTCGCCCCGCCCACTGCAGCCTGGGCGGCCGTGCGCGGAGCCGCTGCGGGCAGATCTCGGCGCACGAAGTGGGGCAGGTCGTCCACATGGACGATGGGCCCCTCGGCCAGGCCCACCACATACTTGCAGCAGTTGAGCAGCTCGCGCACGTTGCCGGGCCAAGCGTAGCCGATCAGCAGGTCCCGGACCTCGGTGGAGAAGCGCAGCTCGCCCCTGCCGTTGCGCTTGCGCTCGCGGGCCACGAAGTGGTCCAGCAGGATGGGGATGTCTTCGGGGCGATCCCGCAGCGGAGGCAGGACCACGCGCACCACATTGAGGCGGTGGTAGAGGTCTTCGCGGAACTGCCCGTCCTTGACGGCCTGCTCGAGGTCCCGGTTGGTGGCCGCCACCACCCGCAGGTTGGAGCTCATCAGCTTGTTTCCGCCCACCCGGCGATACTCGCGCTCCTGCAGCACGCGCAGCAGCTTGACCTGCACGCCACCGTCGAGCTCACCCACCTCGTCCAGGAAGAACGTGCCTCCGTCGGCCTCGTGCACCAGGCCGGCCCGGGCCGTGGAGGCACCCGTGAAGGCGCCCTTTTCGTGGCCGAAGAGCTCGGACTCCATGAGGTTCGAGGGGATGGCGCCACAGTCCACGGGGACGAAGGAACGATCGGCACGCACCGAGGCGCGGTGCAGGGCGCGGGCGACGACCTCCTTGCCCGTGCCGGACTCGCCGGTGATCAGCACCCCCAGATCCGTGGGGGCGACCCGGCGCACCATCTCGAGCACCCGGCGCATGGAGGCCGAACCACCCACGATGCCCAGGTTGTCGTGCTCACCGGTGAGCTGCTCCATCAGGCGCCGGTTCTCGTCCTGAAGCCGCAGCTGGGCCAGGGCGCGCTCCACCACCACCATCAACTGTTGGTGGGTGAAGGGCTTGGGCACGTAGTCGTAGGCACCCCGCCGGATGGCGTCCACCGCGGTCTGGACCGTCGCGTAGGCGGTGATCAGCAGCACGGGCACGTCGGGATACAGCTCGACGCTGCGCTCGAGGACCTGCATGCCGTCGATGTCGGGCATCATCAGGTCGGTGATCACCAGATCGGGTCGGTGGCGCGTCAACGCCACCAGGGCCTCCTCGCCGGACCCCGCCAGGATCACCTGGTGCCCCAAGCGGGAGAGCTGCCGCCGAAGGGTGTCGAGAAGATCGGGCTCGTCGTCGACGCAGAGGATCAGGGCCTGGCTCATGGCACGCTCGCTTCGGAGGAGGAGGGCGGACTGGGTAGCCGCAGCTGGAAGCGGGCGCCGCCCAAGGGGCTGCCCATCACCTGGATCGTACCCTGATGGTCTTCGACGATCCCGTAGACCAGCGACAGCCCCAGCCCAGTGCCCTGGCCCACTGGCTTGGTGGTGAAGAAGGGATCGAAGATGGAGGACTGCAGCTCACCGGATACGCCCGTGCCGCTGTCGTCCACCAGCACCTGCACGCCCTGGCCGTCCTGGGCCGGCCCCACCAGCAGCTGGACCTGCCCGCCCCGGGGCGTGGCCTCGACGGCGTTCTTGAGCAGGTTGAAGACCACCTGCTCGAGCGCGTCCCGCTGGCCATGGGCCACGGCGGGGCCTGCGGCCTGGACGCTGACGGTCACCCCCGCCTTGACTGCGGCGTGGCGGAGCAGGTTGCGGGTGAGCTCGCAGATCTCGCCCAGCTCCACCGGCGCGCGCTCGGCGTCGGACCGACGCGCGAAGCTGAGCAGATCGCCGGTGATGGTGCGGATGCGCTGGGCCTGAGAGACGATCACCTCGAGATCCTCGATGACGTCGGGGTCCATGCCCTCGTCGTCCGCCACGCTGACCAGGTAGCTGGACCGCGCCAGGATGACGCCGGTGGGGTTGTTGACCTCGTGGGCGACGCCGCCGGCCAGCTTGCCCACCGAGGCCAGCTTCTCCGCCCGGATGAGCTGGGACTGGGCCTGACGCAGCTCGGCGGTGCGGGCCTGGACCCTGACCTCCAGCTCCTGGTTGAGGGTTCGGAGCTCGGCTTCACGCTCCACCACCAGCTGGCGCAGGCGCTCGAGGGCCTCGCCGAGTTCTCGGGGCTCGTCCATGCCGCTGGGGGTGATGGGGTCCTGGTAGCCGCTCTCCTGGAGCCGCCGGACCTGCTGGACCAGGTTGAGCAAGGGACGGGTGACCAGCCAGTCCAGCGCCGCGCCGAGGATGAGCCCGGCGGCGAGGGCACCCACCACGAAGCCCAGGATCACCGCGGTGTGGAACTCGGAGCCGATGTTCTCGAGCAGCCAGCTGAGCAGCAGCATCTGCCCGACGATCATCAAGGAGACCATCGCTGAGATCTTCAGCGAGATCCCGGGGCGGCTGGGCAGCAGGCGCGGCAAGCCGATCAGTCCTCCCACCGGATGCACTGGGTGGGGCAGGCATCCATGGCCTCCTGCACCTGCTCGGCGGGGACGTCGCTGGAGGCCACCAGAGCCCGACCGTCGACGCCGAGCTGGAAGGCCTCGGGGCTGTACTCGACGCAGGTCCCGCAGGCGATGCAGTCCTCGAGCTCGACCACGGGACGACGCCCAGGTTCGGGCTGTGCGGCCGGGGGCTCGGGCTGCGCGGTCGCCTCCGCCGTCGGCTCTCCTGCCTCGAGGGCGACCCGCTGCCCCTGTGCCATGGCCTGGGCCGCCTGGGCGTAGCTGGCGACGGACACCACCGGCCCCTTGGAGCCCTGGTCACGCTCGCGCTCGGCGAGACGAGCCCGCAGCTCCTGGACCTCGCGCCGCAGCGCCGCGAGCTCGGCCTCCTGTCCGTCGCATCCACAACCCAACACCCTGCTCATCGTCTTCCTGATCATGTCCTCGAGCCTCCTCACGCCGCTTCGAGCCACGGGGAAGGTAGCCCGCAGCAGGGCGAAGGCAACGCGGAAGCCCCGGTGCGGGACCCGGGATAGTCTCTCGGGACTCCATGGAATGGGCATGCCCGACACCGAACCCCATCTCAGCGTCGTCTTTCCAGCCTACAACGAGCAGGAGCGCATCGGCGAGAGCCTGCGCAAGGCACGGACCTGGCTCGAGGAACACCAGCCCGAGCACGAGGTGCTGGTCGTGGACGACGGCAGCAGCGATGCCACCGCGGCCGTGGTGCTGGCCGAGGCCGCCTCCTGGCCGCGCCTGCGCCTGGTGCAGCTGGGCGAAAACCGCGGCAAGGGCGCCGCCACACGCCACGGCGTCCTCGGTGCCACCGGCACATGGATCCTCTGCTCGGACGCCGACCTGTCCACCCCCATCCACGACGTCGAGCGCTTGCTCGCCGCCGCCGCCGCCTCTCGGGCCCCGGTGGTCATCGGCTCGCGCTCCATCACGGGCTCCAACATCACCCAGCGCCAGCCCCTGTACCGGGTGGCTATGGGCCGAGCCTTCAACAGCGCCACGCGCCTGGTCACCCCCGGGGGGCACAACGACACCCAGTGCGGCTTCAAGCTGTACCGCCGGGACGTCGCCCAGGACCTCTTCTCCCGACTCACGGTCGACGGCTTCGCCTTTGACGTCGAGGTGCTCTACCTGGCCCACGCCCTGGGCCACCAGGTCGCCGAGGTGGCGGTGACCTGGCACAACGACGAGCGGTCCTCGGTCAACGTGCTGCTCGACCCCGCCCGCATGTTCGTGGACATCTTCCGCATCCGGCGGCGCCACCGCGGCCTCACCCGCTAGACCGCGGGCCCAGCCGACCGGCTACCGAGGCGCGAAGCGACGCCAATCGCCGCTGCGGAGGGGGTGGGCGCCTAGGCGGACCAGCTGAGCCGCGGGGGCCGCCCAGACCTGCACCGGCCGGGCGCTGGTGCCCACCCGGGCGCGGGCCTGCTCGAAGACGGGCTCGAGACCTTCAGCCACCAACAAGCCCGAGACGGCCTGCAGCGAGACGGCGCCTGGGCGCGGATGCAGCTCGCCCTGGACCCACCCCCCCTGCGCACCCAGCGACAGCAGCACAGTGCCCGAGGGCAGGCGCCAGAGCTGGCCCCTGAGCTGGGCCTGGACGGGACTGGGGCCGGGCAGAGCCCACGCGAAGGGCTGCCCTTGCAGCAGCTGCCCGTAGGCGAACAGAGCCAAAGGGCTGACATCGCCTCCGGCCGAGAACAGCGGCCTCACGGGCCGGCACCGCTGGGCTCGGGGTCGGCGGGCAGCGGAGGCGGCTCCACACCGACCGCCCACTCTCCGAGCCGCTCCTCGGCGAACGCGGCCAGAGGCCGGAGCCGGTCGTGCAGGTGGCGGTCTTCGGGCTGGGAGAGCAGCCGCCGGTAGAATGCCTCGTGCAGGACCAAGGCGCTGCCTGCCTGGACCGTGATGCCGAGGGACTGGGTGGCGTCGATGAGCGAGGCCTCGAGCAGCCCACCCCGCTGACGCCTGGACACGAGCCAGCCGCGGTCGGCCATGAGATCATCGGCCCGCAGCAAGAAAGAGCCGAGATCCCGCCGGCGGTGGTAGACCCGGATGCGCTCGCCCCGCAGGCGGATGGAGACACGCCCCCGGCCGATGCGCTGCTGCAGCAGGATGGCCACCAGCAGCGCCAGGTGAGGCACCCGCTCGATGACGTGGAGCCGCAGGCTGACGCCATCGGGGATCGAGCTGGGGAGCGGCTCGCCGGGATGCAGCAGCCCGCCGTGGACCAGGAGTCGAGGCGAGAACGCCGGATGAACGGTCCCCGCCGCGGTCCCCGCCAGGGCGCGCTTGACCGCCCCCAGCCCACCCACCAGCAGGTCGAAGGATGGGGGCAGCGCGACCACCAGGTTGCGGTGCTCGAGGAGATCGAGGAAAGGAGCGGAGCGCGGCAGGTAGCCCAGCTCGGGCTCGGGCACCGCGGGCGGGATGGCCGCCATGGTGCGACCCTCGAGCAGGAGGTTGGCCGCGTGGGCCATGGACCGGGGGCTGACGTCGGCACCGAAGATGCGATCGTCCCAGCAGCGGAAGCGGGCCCGAAGCCGCCCGTAGCGGGCCGCCGCCCCCATGTCGCCCTTGCCGGTGGCCTGGAGCACCGCCAGGTAGTCCCGATACTCGGGATCCGACAGGGCCACCGACGCCACCGTGTCGGAGAGATCGCGGCGGTGGATGGCCGCAGGGGTGACCACCAGCTTGTCGACCCCGGCCTCGACCTGCCGCCGCGCGTCGCCCCGGCGCACGGCCATCTCGGCGTAGGGACCCGCCGGCACCCCGGCCACCCCCAGGCTGGCCAAGACCTCGGCCAGCTGAGCGATGGCCAGCTCGCCTTCGTCGATCAGCGCCTGGAGCACTGCGCGGTAGACGGCAGGATCCGTGCAGCCGGGCTCGGGCTGGGGCTGTGTGCGCACGCGAAAGCGGTAGCCGGTGACCGGGGCCCGCGGCCGCGCGAAGGCCAGCCTGAGCTGAGTGCCCGGGCGGCGTTCCCGCCGGCGAGGGCGGTGCCTGAGCGCAGGCTCCATGACCACCACCAGGGACGCCGCCAGCTGCTCGACGCGCTCGGGGGAGAGCCCGGGGTGGAGCTCGGCGAGCAGGAGCCGGAGCTGCTTGGCTTCGAAGCGCTGACCAGGCTGGCGAGCCATGAGCGGGCCGACCAAGGGGTGGTCCCAGAGTGCCTCAGCGTAGATCCTGGGGCGCCGCCCCGCACCGTAGACCAGCTCGAGGCCCCGCCGACTGAGGGCGGGCGCCTGATCGGCACGGGCCGCGGCGGCCGCCTCGAGGAAGCCCAGCCACGCCGCCAGATCGAGCCGCGCTGCGAGCACGGAGGGGTCGACCCGAAGGCGAGCCGCGAGCTGCTCGAGGCCGATGCATCCCGACGCCACCAGGCCGAGCAGACGCCCCAGCGCACGGGGCGCGCAGGACCCGGGAGGCGGCACAGGCATCGAAGCGAGGGCGGTCATGCCCTGACCGTATCGCGACGCGCCGACGCTGCCATACCAGGAGCCACGAGCGGACGATGGCTGTCCGCCACCAGCGCATACTCGGGTGAATTCCAAGAAAAACACTTGACACGACAATACCGATAGCACTAGCCTGCCGATGCTAGCCCCCACGGATCCGCCCGGGTTCCCCACCCGGCTCGCGAGGATGCCATGACCCGCCTGGCCCGCCGCCTCAGCCTGCATCATCGCAGCGACGAGCCCCACTTCGACCCGTCCCAGCGCATCACCGAGGCCGCCCACCGCGGCAAGAGCGGACGCACCGTGCGCACCTCTCTGCGCCGGCAGGAGCCCGTCGCCCTGCTCACGCCCCGCTGGTCCTGCCCCCAGGCATTCCTCGAGGACGTGGCCCTCGAGCTGGCGGTGAGCGAGCCAGGAGTGGGCTGCCGCACCGTCAACCTGCGCCCGCTGCAGGGCCGCAACTGCGTGGTCGCGTGGCAGTTCCTGCTCCGCGTCCTGGCGCAGCTGTCCGCCCAGCGCGCCGACGACATCCGCATCCCCACCGTGGCCGAGCGCAAGGGCTTCCGGCTGGTGGCCCAGGAGCTGCTGGCCAAGGCCCAGGAACAGAGCGACATCCCCGTGGCCCTGATGGCGCACGGCGCTGAGCATCTCCCCGTGGACGCCGCCGAAGACCTCCTCCTGGCATGGGAATCCTACAGCTCGGCCTACCCCAGCGAGCGACGCTGCGTGCTGCTGCTGGGGGGCACCGCCAACGCCCCGGCGCTGCGGGGCTTCGAGGGTCGGCCGGTGGAGCTGGCCGACTTCGGCCCCGGTGAGACCTACGACATGCTCGGCCGCATGGTGGGTCCCCAGCTCAGCGGCCGGATGACCGGCGCAGCCGACTTCACCGGGGGTGTACCCGCGCTGGTGGAGGCCATCGGGCGCCACACCAGGCTGCAGAGGCGCATCGACAACGACGAGTGGGCCATGCTCTCCTCGGCGGGCAAGATCGGCGACGAGATCCGCGGCGTGGTGGACATCCTGGTCTCCGACCACCGCCTGGCCGCGCGTCTGGATCAGCTCCTGCCAGGCTCGCCGCTGCCAATGGAGCCCGAGCTGGACAACCAGCTGATCACCGCGGGCCTGGCCCGCCGTGCCCACGAGCTCAGCGGCGCTCAGGTGTGCCTGCGGGCCCCGGCCATCGCCTCGCTGGTGGGCTGACCAGGCCCGAAGCCCCCGTGGCCATGACCAAGGACTGGCCATGACCCACGATTCGGCCAGTCACCGGATCAGGATGGTTGAACGGTGGTTTGTTTTCCGGGGCACGAATGTGCCCCGGCGCGCCCATAGGGCGCGGAGAGGGGGGCGCGCTAGCGGTCTGGGGGGAGGCAGCCTCCCCCCACCAGCAAGCAAGCCGCGTGTCCTGGTTCGGCCCGTGGCCGAAGCGGGGACCAAGGCCGCGCGACCTGCCGATGGACTCTTGACCCAGCGTGCCATTGTGTCACCCACGTCACCGCACTACACTGAAAACGGTCCCTGAGGCCCAACGCAAGAGAGGAGTACTCCATGACCATCACCCGCCTCTTCCCCCTGCTCGCCATCGCCCTCTCCCTGGGCCTCATCGCCTGCCCGGATCCCGACAAGGACGACACCGACGGCTCCGAGGGCGACACGGACACCGACACCGACACCGACACCGACGGCGACGCCGACCCCGACGCCCCCTGGATCGAGGAGGCCGACGGCTACTGCTACCAGCACAAGACCGGCGACAAGTTCTACCAGTGGGAGGTCAACTGCATCGCGGACGACCCCCAGGGCGCCGACACCATCTCCTCCTTCGACATGGAGAACAGCATCGTCACGGTGCTGAACGACGCTGGCGGCGAGCTGGCCGCCTACCAGCTGGTGTGCAACGCCAGCGGCGAGTGCTTCGGCAGCTTCCGTGAGTCCGACCATGGCATCGCCTGCGCCAGCGCCACCTCCTACACGCTGCGCTTCCAGGTGGTGGACGAGGACGGCAACGTGTCCGCTCCGGTCTCCGTCACAGGTCGCCAGCAGTAGCCTGCACGAGGCCTTCCTTGGCGAGACGCAGAACCCTGGGCGTCGACAACGTCCTGCCCCTGATCGGGGGCATCTGGTGGGTCGGCAAGCTGTCCTTGGACGGGGGCTTGCCGTGCCACTCCTTTTTGGTCGAGCGCGGGGATCAGTCCGTGCTCTTCGACCCCGGCAACCTGCTCTCGCCCGCCGAGCTGGTCACACAGGTCGAGCGCATCGTGCCCCTGGATCAGGTTCGATACGTGGTCTGCCACGAGCCCACCCCGGCGAATGTGGCGGCGCTGCTGCATCTGCAGCGGCTCATCACCCGCACCGACGCGGTGCTCGTCACCCACAGCTCCACCCGCGACTCCTGGGACCAGATCGGCCTCAGCATCCCCCGCTGGTTCGTCAACGAGCACGACTGGAACATCGATCTGGGTGGCCGCGCCCTGCGCTTCGTGCCCACCCCTTTCGCCCCCGCCCAGGGCTCTTTCTGCACCTTCGACGCCGCCACAGGCACCCTGTTCACGGGGGGTCTGTTCGGCGTAATGGAGGGTGGCGCCGGCCTGATCGCCAACGACACCTCTGTGCTCGACGGGCTGTTCCTGTTCCATGAGCGGCGGCTGCCGTCCCGCGAGGCGCTGCAGTCCGCCCTGCGCCAGCTCGACGATCTGGCCATCCGCAGCATCGCGCCCCACCACGGCCCCATGGTGCCCGAGCACCTGGTCCAGACCGTGCTGGCGAACCTGGACGACCTCGAGTGCGGCCTGGCCCTGGTGGGCGACGCCGACAGCTCGGCCCTGCTCCACACCAACCGCCTGCTGCGTGAGATCCTCCACGAGCTCGAGCGCGAGCAGGGCTTCGCTCGGGTGGTGGCCAGCTTGCTCGAGCGGCTCGAGCCGATCCTCCCAGCGCGTGAGATCGATCTGATCGTCCAGGCCAACCGCGCCCAGGCCGTCCACCTCTGCGCCGCCAACGCCTACGTGGCCCAGCCCTACACCGCCGCCGAGCCCGAGATCGAGTTCCTGGGCGCCGGCACCCGCGCGCGCTGGCATGAACGCCACGGGCCCCGCAGCTTCCAGGTGCGCTACTACGCCGAGCCCCTGCCCAACCGCTCCCCCGGTGCCAGCAGCGACGGCGCGGGCCGAGTGCACTACCTCTGGCTGCCCCTGTTCTCACCGGGCGACGCCAGCCTCACCGGCCTGGCTCGCTTCGAGCTCACCAAGCCCATCAGCATCAGCCGCGAGGTCGACGGCCTGCTGTCCCGCATCAGCGGTCCCCTGGCCACCACCGCCGAGCGCGAGGTCATCCACCAGACGCTCAAGCGCGAGGACGACCGCTACTATCAGATGGTCATCCGCGACCCGCTCACCAAGCTCTACACCCGGCGCTACTTCGACGTGCTCGGTCGCCACCTGCTGCGCCGCACCGCCCGCAACCCCAGCGAAGGCTATGCGGTGGTCCTGTTCGACCTCGACCGCACCGGCGAGCTCAACAGCTCCCTCGGCGCCGAGGTGGCCGACCAGGTCTTCGAGCTGGTCTCGCGCACCCTGATCGAGCGCACCCGCTCCAGCGACGTGGCCGTGCGCTACGGCGGCGATGAGTTCCTGGCCTTCCTGCACGCGGCCACCCTCGAAGAGGTGCTGGTCTATGTCAACCGCATCCGCGATGCGGTGGGTCGCATCAGGCTCGACAGCGGCCCCCTGGACGAGCCCCTGAGCTTCTGCGCTGGCATCGCCGTGCATGTGCCGGGCGAGTCCCTGGAGGCGCTCGTCCGACGCTCGGACCGCGCGCTGTACCGGGCCAAGGCCGGGGGGCGCGGCCGCCTGATGGTGGCCGAGAAGCCCATGGGGCGCTGACGGTCCAGCGCTCCCCAAGGCCCATCGGGCGGCGCGACTACTCCTCGAGGTCCAGGAACTGCTCGCAGTCGATGGGCGCATCGACCACGCAGGTCTCGACCTCGGGCAGCGGCGTACCTGCCAGGCGCTCGGCGACCCACTCGATCTGGTAGGGCAGTGAGTACACGGCGCCGTCGGTGTGGTCCAGCCCCTCGCACTCGATGTAGTCGATGCGGTAGCCGTCCTCGCACAGCCCAGGGATGGAGTCGCGCACGGTGCTGGCGACCACCAGCTGGTCGGCGCCGCTGACCTGGATGAGCACGGGAGGATCGATGTCGCGAGGGATGACGGTCTCGGCGAGATCGGCCATGCCCAGGTAGCAGGCCCAGGGGTCGAAGCCCTCGATGCTGCCGGTGGCGGCCTGGGCGAGCAGGGCAGGCTGGAAGATCTCCTCGAGGGTCTCGGCGCTGTCGACGGACGGGAAGTCGTTGCAGGACTCCATCATCTCCTGGGGCAATGCCTCGGCGATGGAGTCGAGCAGCACCTCGTTGAGCGAATGCCCCGGCGCCTGGAACCAGGAGTGCTGGGCGGTGAGGGCAGCCACCAGCCCGCCACTGGCGTCGATGGGCTGGGCCAGGCCTTGCAAGGCGATGGCGGTGAGGTCCGTGGGAGGCACCAGGGCGACGGTGGCCACGGTGGTGACCTCGGGCAGATAGCGGGGCTGGTAGCGCTCGGCCCACAGGGCCGCGAAGCCCCCCTCGGAGCCCCCCCAGAAGATGGTCTGATCGGCGTTCATGGCGGCGCCAGGTTGCTCGTCCTCGACGAAGCGAATGGCCGCGCGGACGGCGTCGAGGGTGGCCACGGCCGTGGCTTCGGGGACCAGGTAGGGGTGGAGCATGCCCGAAGGCTCGCCGAAGCCGTTCATGCCCAGATAGTCCGGCGCGACCACGGCGTAGCCCATGCTGGCGAAGATGATGCCGAAGCCGGACTCGGTCATGCCGCCCGCCGAGGGAGCGCACTCGTCGGTGAAGCCCGAGGTGCCGTGGGGCCAGACCACGATGGGGAAGCTGCTGCCGTCATCGACATCGGGCAGCGTGAGCACCATGGTGGCCTCGACGGGCTGGCCCTTGTCCTGAGTGACGTAGCGGATGCGCCAGCCACGGACGTCGTGGGGCAGCGGCGAGAACTGGGTGACGCCATAGGACGCCAGCAGGAAGTCGATGGCCGCAGAGCCGACCTCGAGGTCGTCGCCCTCGTCCGCGTCCACCACGTCGCCGACCTGGTCCAGGGGCACCCAGTCGTAGGACGCCATCTCGCAGCCGCCGGTGGGCAGGTCGGGGATGAGGGACTGCACGGCGGTGTCACCGGCCGTGTCGTCCTTGGGGGTGCAAGCGGCGGCGAGGGCCAACAGGGCGAGGGTGTGGAGCTTGGTCACGGTGCGTTCCTCAGGGCTGCCCTCCATAACGGCCAGGGACCGCGGAATCCTCAGCCTTCCGCCAACCACTGCCCCATGGCCTCGACGCTCAAGCGCACGGGCCTGGACTCACCAGCGGACGCTCGAGCCATCAGCTCGTCGACACAGCTCAGGGTGAGGCTGTTGTCCTGGCGCGGGTAGCGCTCGAGGGCCTGGGCGTGGTCGTCGGTGCAGGCCAGGAAGCGCAGCAGGCGATCTGGGTCGGGTTCGGGGGCCCAGTCGCCGTAGCCCAGCCAGCTCAGGTAGCGGGCGTTGAGCTCCTGCTCGTACTGCTGCTTGAGGGGCACCGCGAAGCTCGGGACGCCGAGGTGCACCGCCTCGGACATCAAGGAGAAGCCGCCGCCGGCCACCACGGCCCGGGCCGTGCGCAGGTCTTCGATGAATCCAGCGGCCGAGAAAGGACGCAGCTCGAGGTTGCCCTCGCGGCCCTCCCGCCCCATGCCGTAGACCACGAAGCGGTGGGGGAGCCGGCGCAGCACGGGCAGCCAGGCCTCGAGGGCGGCGGGCGCCTGATAGACCAGCACGTGGTCGCGCGGTTCGCGGCGGGCCGCGAGGATCTCCGGGCGCAGGATGGGGGGCACCAGGGTGGTGCGGGGCTTGCGCACATCGGGGAAGAAGAAGCTGGTGATCAGGTAGTGGTAGGCCCCCGGCAGCTTGACCTTGACCGCCAGCTTGGCCAGCTGGAAGTCGAGATCGCCGCGGATCTCAGCGGGGTGCCGGCAGCGGTTGAGCACCTGCATGTTGTCGATGCTCACCACCGGGATGAAGTGGTTGCGGGCATACAGGTAGGCGAAGGACTCGAAGTCGCTGATCACCAGGTCGGGCTCCACGCCGCTCTGGACCACCCGGGCGTAGGCTTCGACATTGTGCAGCAGCTTCGCGGGAGCATGCTCGAGGTTCTCCCAGACGGTCTCTTCGAGGTCCACCTCCATGCCGTCGATGGCCAGCTCGAGCCCCCGGATCTCCTGCAGTTCGAAGCCCGGGTGATGCCCGAAGCGCTGTGCCAGGAAGCCATGGGCCCGGCCCGAGACCACCACCCGGACCGCGTGCCCCAGGTCGAGCAGGTGCTGGATGATCAGGGCCGAGCGGGTGGCGTGGCCCATGCCTTCGCCGACGACGCCGTAGAGGATGTGCATGGTGGGCTCCTGGCTACAGGCTACAGGCTCCGGGGCCGCCCTCGCACCCCTCACGCTCCGCGCAGCCCCCGCACGCGCTCTCGGGCAGCTCGCAGCCCTTGGCCCCGCAGCCCTTGCTGCCCTCCACCCCCGGCTGCTCAGGGTCCTGGGCCGCGATCCACTTCTGGACCACGATCCACAGCCCGCATGCAGCTCCCAGGCCGAGGATGGCCAGGACGTGGGTGAGCACCCGGGCCCCTAGCCCGCCGAGAACAGCCCCGCGAAGCCCATGAAGGCCAGCGAGAGCAGCCCGGCGATGATCAAGTTCATGGCGGTGCCGCGCATCATGGAGGGGATGTCGGAGAGCTCGGCCTCTTCCCGCAGGCCGGCCATGAGCACCAGCGCCAGGGTCACGCCGCCACCGGCGCCCAGGGCGTAGACCAGCCCCTGCCCCAGCCCGAAGCCCTTGTTGGTCATGAAGATGGCCAGCCCCAGGATGGCGCAGTTGGTGGTGATGAGCGGCAGGAAGATGCCCAGCGCCCGGAACAGCTCGGGGGAGAGCTTCTTGATCACCATCTCCACGAACTGCACGGTGCTGGCGATCACCAGGATGTAGCTGATGATGTTCAGGTAGGGCGCGTAGGGAAGCACGTAGGTGTTCAGCGCCCAGGCGCAGAAGGCCGTGATCAACATGACGAAGATGTTGGCCAGGCCCAGCCGCAGGGCGGTGGTGACGCGGCCGGAGACCCCGAAGAAGGGGCAGAGGCCAAGAAAATAGGACAGGGTGAAGTTGTTGATCACCAGCGCGCCCATGAAGATGCCGATGTAGCTACCCATCAGGCGCCTCCCTGGGCCGCTGAGGCCCCACGCCTGGCCTTCGCGCGTTCCTGCAGCCAGGCGAAGAACAGCAAGATCAACCCCAGCATGATGAAGCCGCCCGGCGGCAGGATCATGACCACCCAGGGCTCGAAGTTGGGCCCGAACAGCGAGACTCCGAAGAGGGATCCGCTACCCAGGATCTCGCGCACGCTGCCCAGGCAGAGCAGGGCGAAGGCGAAGCCCGCCGACATGCCCAGGGCGTCGGCCACGGCCATCTTGACGGTGTTGCGGGAGGCGAAGGCCTCCTGCCGGCCCAGGATCAGGCAGTTCACTACGATGAGCGCGATGAAGGCGCCCAGCTCCCGGTGGATGTCCGGAGCAGCGGCCTTGAGCAGGTAGTCGATGACCGTGACGAAGGTGGCGATGATGATGATGTAGGCGGAGATCCGGACCTGCTTGGGGATGTGGTTGCGCAGCAGGGAGACCAGGAAGCTCGACCCCACCAGCACGAACAGTGTGGCGGCCCCCATGGCCACCGCGTTGACGGCGCTGTTGGTCACCGCCAACATGGGGCACATGCCCAGCACCTGGACAAAGACGGGGTTCTCCTTCCACAGACCCTTCACGAACTCGGCGTAGGCCTGCGCGGAGCTGGTTGGTGCGCTCATGGCGAGGCCTCCTGAGAGGGCGGCGCCTGGGAGGGCGGCGGAGCCTGCTCCAGCGGCGGCTCGGCGGGTTCGTCCTGTGGGCCGTCCAGCACCCCGACAGGTACCTGCTCCGGTGGGGACTCCGCAGCCCAGGGATCGCCTGGGGGCAGCAGGCCGAGCCACTCGGCGTTGCCCGCGTTGATGATCTTGACCACGGCCTTGGAGCTGATGGTGGCGCCGGTGATGCAGTCCACCTGATGCGCCTCGGTCTTGCTTCCGTTGGGCACAGGCACGATCTCGGGCTGAACCGCCAGCGCCTCGAAGTTCGCGGCGAAGGCCTTGTCCTTGAAGATCTTGTCCCCCAGCCCGGGGGTCTCCTTGGAGTCCAGGATCTGCATGCCCACCACCACTCCGCCAGCGGGCTGGTAGCCGTAGATGAGCTTGATGACGTCCTGGAAGCCGGTGCCCTGGTAGGGGATGGCGTAGCCGGTGATGGCGCCGTTGGTGTCCCGACCCAGGTAGATGGTGGGGAGGTCCTCTTGGTCGGTGCCGTCTCCACCCAGGGCCAGGGCGCCGTCGCGCAGCACCACGGGCCCCATCTGAGTGGTGCCAGGCAGCACGTCGAAGACCGCCCGCTCGAGGGCCGCCGCGTCGTTGGCCGCGATGATGGGCTTGGTGAACTCGAAGACCCCCACCAGCAGCAGGCCCGAGGCCAGCCCGCCGAAGGTCATGGTGCCGATCATTCGCAGGCTGGAGGCCTCTGTGGCCGGTGGCGGGCTCACGGCGAGTCCTCCTTGACCTTGCGCCCGCGCCCGAACGGCGTGGGCCGGAAGGCGCGGTTGATGAGCGGGGTGGCCGCGTTCATGAGCAGCACGGCGTACATGACGCCCTCGGGCAGGCCGCCCCACAGCCGGATCAACACCACCAGCGCGCCGATGCCGGCGGCGTAGATCCACACCCCCATGGGGGCCATGGGCGAGGTGACGGGGTCGGTGGCCATGAAGATGGCGCCGAGCATCAGCCCACCCGAGCCGAGCATGAACCAGGGCGAGGGGTAGGTCGCGGGGGCAACCGCCCAGGCGATGCCGGCGAAGACTGCCACGGCGAGCAGGATGCCGGCGGGGATGCGCCAGTCGAAGGCCCGCTTGCGCAGCAGGTAGATCCCGCCCAGCAGGATGAGCAAGGCGGAGGTCTCGCCCAGGGAGCCCGGGGTGTCGCCGATGACCAGGTTCCACAGGGGGGTGCCCGTGCCCTGGAACTTCATCAGGCCCAGGGGAGTGGCGGTGGTGATGGCGTCCACCGGCGCCTTCATGAAGGGCACGGCCAGGTTGCTGGCGTACACGGCCAGCTCGCGGCTGCCCTGGGGCGACCAGGTGGTGATGGCCGTGGGGAACGCGGCCTGCAGGAAGGCCCGCCCCACCAGGGCCGGGTTGAAGAGGTTGTGCCCGAGCCCACCCCAGACCACCTTGCCCATGCCCACGGCGGCCACGCCGCCCAGGAAGGCCATCCAGATCGGGAAGCTGGGGGGCAGGGTGAGGCCCAGCAGCAGGCCGGTGAGCAGCGCGCTGTAGTCCTTGACCGAACCGAAGCGCCGCCCGCGCGGGGCGAAGAAGGCCTCGGTGGCCACGCACCCGGCCACAGCACCACCGATGACCAGCACGGCGGCGACGCCGAAGTAGAACACCGCGGCGAGGGTGATGGGGACCAACGCCAGGACCACGTCCCGCATGATGGCGGGGGTATCGGCGCCCCCCCGATCGTGGGGGGACGTCCGCAGGACGAGGCCGGTGTCGAGACCGGGCATCAGGCATCTCCTCGCTGCTTCTTCAGCGCGGCCATGCGCCGCAGCTGGGCCTTGGCCACCCGGAACTGCTGCACCAGGGGGATGCGAGACGGGCAGGTGAAGCTGCAGGCGCCGCACTCCATGCAGTCCATGAGGTGGTGCTCCTCCATGGCCTCCCAGCGCTCCTTGCGGGCCAGCCTGCCCAGGATGGAGGGGTTGAGGAAGCAGGCGCAGGCCTCGAGGCAGCGGCCGCAGCGGATGCAGGCAAACTCCTGAACCGGCGTCAGGTCGCGATCCCTGAAGACGAGGACTCCGCTGGTGCCCTTGACCACCGGCACGTCCAGGCTGGGCAGGGGTTGACCCATCATGGGGCCACCCATGACCACCAACGCCGCGTCGGGCGCCACGCCGCCGCAGGCCTCGAGCAGGGCCCGCACCGGGGTGCCCAGGGGCACCATCAGGTTGGCGGGCTGGCTGACTCCGGGCCCCGAGACGGTGACCACGCGCTCGATGAGGGGCTGTCCGCGGCGGTACCAGTCGTCCACCGCGGCCATGGTGCCTACGTTGTTGACCACCACGCCCACATGCAGCGGCAGCTTGCCGCCGGGAACCTGCACGCCGGTGAGCGCCTGGATCAACATCTTCTCAGCGCCCTGCGGGTACTTGACCTGGCAGGGGACCACCTGCACGGGGGGGCCGCCACCCACCACACGGAGGGCGGCCTGCAGGGCCTGGATCGCGTCGTGCTTGTTGGCCTCGACGCCCACCAGGACCCGGTCGACCCCCATGGCCGTGGCCACGATGGAGATGCCCCGAGCCACAGCGTGGGACTGCTCGAGCATCAGGCGGTGGTCGCAGGTGAGCCAGGGCTCGCACTCGGCCCCGTTGATCACGAGGGTGTGGATCCGACGACCGTCGGGCACGCGGTACTTGACGTGGGTGGGGAACGCTGCGCCGCCGAGGCCCACGATGCCCGCTGCGCGCACGCCGTCCACCAGCTCATCCAGGCCGATCTCGCCCACCGCTGCGGGCTCGAGGGCCAGCCGCTGAGCGTCGAAGGAGTCCGCCACGATCTCGATGGTCGCGCCCATGGCCCCGCTGGGCAGCCGCTGGGGGCCGATGCTCGCCACGCGCCCTCGCACGGGGGAGTGCAGGCTGGTGGAGACAAAGCCCCCAGGCTCGGCGATGATCTGTCCGCGCTGCACGGCCTGGCCCACGGCCACCACGGCCCTCGAGGGCGCACCGAGGTGCTGGCTCAAGGGGAGCAGGTAGCGCTCCACGAAGCGCATGCGCTGCACGGCCAGCTCCCGGGTGGGAGCCTTGTGCTCACCGGGGTGGATTCCGTGGCGGAAGCTGGCCAGTCCGCTGCCCATGGCGCCCTAGCCCTCCGCGCCGGTGTCGGGGCCGCCATCGCGGTACCCGGCCAGCTGCAGCAGGCTCTCTCGCACCTGCGCCCCCAGCTCCTGCTGGGCGGCGACCCTGGTGGCCTCGAGCTCCAGCTGGTGGTGCTCCCGTAGCTGCGCGAGCTCCTGGTCGTGGCGCGCCTGCAGCTCGGCCTCGACCTGATCTCGGACCCGAGCGGTGAAGGGGGTGACCACACCGGCCAGCTCCTGCAGCGTGCGCCAGGTGCGCAGGCGCTCCTCGGCCACCGCCGCCAACATCGGAGAGACCCCCATGCGCACAGAGGGCTTGGCCCGACCGTCCACCACGAAGGGCGTGCGACCGTGGCGGGTGTGTACGGGCAGCTCGAGCCACTCGAGGAAGGGCGTAGGCTCCGGGGTGTCCCCGGCGATGGGCAGCAGGTGCTGGGCGAAGCGGTCCTCGGTGAGCACCCAGTGGGCGGGCGACAGGGCGGCGCCGGCGTCGTCCCGCGCCCAGTCATCGGCGATACCGGGGTTGCCGTCGAGGTGTAGGCAGGCGCCGAACACGCCGGGCTCGGAGGGGTCGTAGCGGAACAGCGGGAAGGCGCGGCTCTGCACAGCCAGGGCGCACTGGCCCAGCAGCTGCTCCATGGGGAAGCCGTGCCGACCGGGGCTGGGGGCATGGATGCGCACCAGGGCCGGGCCCACATGACCCATGGCCTGGGTGAGACCCTGGAAGAGCTGATCGGGGTAGGCCAGGGAGCACTGGGTGACCAAGGCCCGCCGCCGCCCCAGCGCCAGCAGGCCGACCTCACCGAGGGAGCCGCTCCAGCCACTGCCGACCTCGTCGGCCACGCCGTCGACCCGCCCAGAGGCCAGGCCCAGCTCGTTGCTGGCGAGCACCAGGATCTTCACAGGGAGCTCGAGGTCCATCACGGTGGCCAGGGTGCTCAGGTTGCGCCCTGTGAGAGAGTCCTCGTGGCCGACGACCACCACCGGTGGCACCAGGCGCCGCTCCTCGTCGGTGAGATCGCGCCAGGTGATCCCCGCCAGGGCCGCCACCTTGCGGCCGTACTCGGCGGGGCTGTCCAGGGCGATGCGCGCCTCGCGCACCAGCCGCAGGTCGTCCTGCACCATGCGCAGCTGCCCCTCGAGCAGGCCCCGCGCGATGTGGATCCCCTCACCCGCCCCGGCCACGACCACCGGGACGTGGAAGGGGTTGTCGGGGAATGCGCCCGCCCACGCGGCCACCGGGCCCGACTCAATGGCCAAGGCCAGGCGCGCGCGCCCGAGGCCATCGGGGCCACGGGACAGCCGCCAGTGAAGATCCTCGAGCCGGCCGGCCAGGTCGGCGAGCAGTCGGAGCCTGGCCACGTCGACCCGCCCGTGGGCGGACTGGCCCTCGATGCGCTCCATCAACTCTGCCAGATCGATCTCGGGCCGCTGCAGGCCCGCCAGCCCCAGGGCCAGAGCCCCGGGATCGCCCGTGGGCAGAGCCTGCACGAGCTGCTGACTGATGGCGTCGGTGAGCCGGGCGCGCAGGCCGTCGATCACGCCGAGGTGGCGCTGCAGTTGGGGCTGCAGCTCGAACTCCGCGGCGGCCATGAGCAACCGCACCGCCACCTTCTCGCCAGAGCCCGCCTCGGCCGAGTCTCCACCGGCGAGCCCCAACAGGCAAGCCCGGGACAGGAGCATGGCGGCCACAGGGCCCACGTCCTTGCTGGCGCGCACGCGGGCGATGGTCTCGCCCGAGGTGTCGGGCAGCCGCTCCCAGCGCTGCCAGTGCCCACGGGCCTGGCGGACGCAGGCCGCCGTCTGGGGCTCCATGGTGATGGCCTGCTCCGGGCAGGCGGCGGCGCAGATGCCGCAGGCCTTGCAGGAGTCGGGGTTGAAGGCGACGCTGATGATCTCGCCAGCACCCGCCGAGCGCCGCTCTGGCTCCACGAAGAAGGGGATGGTGCCGGAGATGGGTAGATCGTCGACGGCGGTGGCCACCGCATCGAAGGCCAAGGTCAGGGCTGCCTGGCGGTCGGCCGGCAGCTTGGCCTTGGAGACAAACCAGTCGAAGGCCTCGCGCAGCACCGGGCCCAGCTCCACCGGAGGAGCATCGGTCTCACGCAGCTGCTTGCTGACCCGGCCCGCCAGCTTGGAGAGCACCGGGCGCAAGGGGTCCACGGCAGCGCCGGCCTCGGCCGCCAGCCCCATGGCGCCCTCGAGCAGCCGCGGCACGCTGAGCGCCAGAGGCCCCACGGCGGAGTCCGGGCAGCCCGACCAGCAGCGCCCACAGCCGGAGCAGGCCACGGGGTCCCAGGCAGGGAAGCTGCTGCGCAGCGGCGTGAAGTCGTTGAAGGTGGAGCTGAGGGGCGGCACCACGCCGGTGGCGAGGTAGGGATCGGGCAGGAGCTCCTGCAGCTGGCCGTCGCGGAACAGGATGCCCACCTGGTCCCAGAAGCGGGGCAAGCTGTCGTAGGTGCCATCAGCCCGGGTGAAGTGCCGCACCGCCATGGGAACACCATGCTCGATGGGCTCACTGAGCTCGAACTCGAGCTCGACGACCGGCTCGAGGGCCGCATCGAGGGCGGCCTCGAAGGCGTCCATCCGCAGCTCGACATCGCGGGGAGAGAGCCCGTCGAGCATGGCGCGGCGCGCCGACAGCAGCTTCTTGATGGGCGGCAGCGGGGCGCCCCGCGCGGCGATCAGGCGCAGGGTGGTGGCGTAGACCCGCTCCCGGAAGGCGGGATCTTCGGGCCCCTGCGCACAGGGCACCGCATAGACCGGCACCCCTCGGGACTGCAGCCGCCGCCAGGTGTCGCCCGGAAGCAGCGGCGTCTCGGCCTGCTGGGTATCGGCCACCAGGACCGCGCCATCCACGCTGACATCGGACAGGGGGTCGCGCCCATGCCGCTGGGACAAGCCCAAGACCAGAGCGAGATCCACAGGCCCTGACGCGCCCGGATCCACCGGGCTCGAGGCATGGACCACACGGTCCACCCGGGGCGCCTGCCAGCGCTCCTGGCTCTCGCCAGCGCGACCACGAACATGGCCACCGAGCACCACCTGCAGAATCCTGCCCACGTCGGAGGCCATGGCGGTGCCCTTGGAGGCCCCCACCCGGTGGACGACGATGACGCTGGCGCCCGGGGGGCGCACGTCCAGGTTCTGGTACCCGGTGAGACCCGGCGCCAGCTCACCCGGCCACAGCCGCTGCAGCTGATCGAGCAGGACCTGGCGCTTGGGATAGCGGCTCTCGCGGCGGGAGAAGTCCATGCCGAGGTAGACCAGCGGTCGGCCGCCCTGCTCGAGCTCCTCGACCAAGGCCACCAGATCGCCGGAGCGCAGGGGGTAGCCCCCCAGGCCGTAGATGACGGCGTGGAGCTGAGGCAGCCGCTGGGCATCCGCGGCGGGGAACCCAGCGTGGACCACGGCGTCGCAGGTGTGGTTCTCGAGGGCCTTGTCCATGGCCGCGCGCAGCTCGCGCATCAGGGGGGGGTCTTCGGCCAGCAGCGCATCGACCCGCTCGAGCACGGCCACGTGCCGCTTGCCCAGCAGGGCCTTGACCAGAGCGGCGCCCGGGAAGGGACGCAGGCCGATGAGGGAGACCACACCGACCCGCAGCTTGCGCTGGGTGCGCAGGTGGTCCACCACGGTCTCGATGACCTCGGTGCTGGAGCCCTGGGCGACCAGCACCACCTCGGCGTCGTCGACGCGGTGGCAGCGCACCAGCTGGTGGCGGCGCCCTGTGAGCTCGGCGAAGACGTCGAAGGCGTCCTCGATGATGGGGGCCATGGTGTCGAGGGTGAACGGATGAGCGCCCACGGCACCGAGGCTCCACACCTCGCGGCCCTGGATGGCGCCGTGCAGCACTGGCCGCTCGAGGTCGTGCCAGCGAGGGATCCGACGCCGCTGGGGGCCGAAGAGCATGGCCTGACCCGGGGACGCGCAGTCGACCTTGTCAGCCGGAGAGCCCAGGTAGCGCTGGATCAGCTCCGCGCCGGGCAGCCGCACGTCCTGAGTGACGGTGGAGCAGTGCTCCTCGTCCATGAACACCAACACTGGCCGGAGCGCAGTCTCGGCGATGCGGCGGCCGATGAGCGCGAAGTCCACGGCTTCCTGGGCGTTGCGGGCGAAGAGCTGGAGCACGCCGGAGTCGGACACCGAGTGCCAGGCCTCGTGGCCGCTGCCCCGGGTGCCGGCGTGGGCGTTGAGGGCCCTGGACACGCCGTGGATCACCAGCGGCACGTGACGACCCGCGGCGGCGGTGAGCATGTCGTGCAGGCCGGCCAGGTTGGGGCCCGAGAGGAAGGCGGTGGCGCGGGCTCCGGCCAAGGCCATGCCTACGGCACCGGCTATGGTGCCCCGGGGGGTGGGCGCGGTGATGTCGGTGAGGGGCGCGTTGAAGACATTGAGCCCTTCACGGCGGCGCTCTTCTTCCCAGGCTCGGGTGAGCACGTCGGCGGGTGCGCCGGCGCCCAGGCCGGCCACCTCGGCCACGCAGGCCTCGGTGATGGCCACGGCCACGGCTCCGCGCAGGGCGGTCTCGAGGCCAGGAAGGGGGGCAGGAGCATCGGTGCCGGCGCCAACCAGCGAGCGCAGCAGGCGCAACCCGGTATCAACGAGTCCTGGCATGCGGCCTCCGTGAAGAAACCCCTGGTTCTTCCAGGGCGAACTGGGCGCCTGTCACCCAACGGATGGCGCCTGTGGGGCAGCGGAACGTAGCCTCGAGGGTGGCGCGCTGACCGGAGGCAGGATCGACCACCGGCAGCTCGTTCCGCATCTCGATCACCCCTGGCTCGGCGTCGGCGGCGCAGCGGCCGCAGCCGTCGCACGCCACCCGGCAGAGATCACGGGCGGCATCGCCCGCGAGGGGTAGGGAGCACTGGACCAGCAGAGGAAGGTCCAGGGGCAGGATCTCGAACAGGGCGCGGGGACAGGCGTCCACGCAGGCACCGCAGGCCGTGCAGAGCTCGATGTCCACCACCGGCAGGCCGTCGTCGCCCATGGTGATGGCGCCGAAGGTGCAGACTCGATCGCAGTCGCCCAGGCCCAGGCAGCCGTGGCCGCAGGCCTTGCCGCCCCCGCCCACCAGCGCGGCGGCCTGGCAGGTCGCGAGCCCCTGGTAGCTGGCCACCCTGCCGGCATGGGCCGCACCACCAGCGCAGTGGAGGCGGGCCACCCGCAGCACCCTGGCGCCGGCATCGACACCCAGGTAGTCGGCGATGGCCTCGACGCCCTGGGCGCTGGACACAGTGCAAGACGATGGCTGGGCCACGCCGTTGACCACCTGCTCTGCGAAGGCCCGGCAGCCCGGCTGACCGCAGGCGCCGCAGTTGGTGCCCGGGAGCATGCCCTCGACATCCTCGATGCGAGGATCCTCGGCCACGCGCAGGAAGCGGTAGGCCACGGCCAAGACCGTCGCCAAGAGCAAGCCCAGCCCGCCCATGATCACCGCCGCCAGCACCACGCTCATCATCGTGCCTCCATGGCCAGGCTCCGGGGGCTAGTTGAACCTTGCCGCGCGGGCGACGAGCTCATCGAGACCAGGCTCTGCGGAGTTCTGCGGCTTTCCGGGGTGGATGCAGCGCGCGGGACACTTCTCGGCCGCGGTGACCAGCTGCGCGAAGCTGCCGGCGGAGGCATCGCCGATGTAGGCCTGCTTGTTGGCGTTGTAGACGAACAGCAGGCCGTTGAGCGCCGTACACTCGTTGCAGGAGGTGCACAGGGGCGTGTCGATGTAGGGCTCGTCAAAGGACAGGTCGTCGTCCGCGACGGGGGCCGCGGCGGGGGCCACGGCGGGGGGATCCGCATCGGCGCTGCTGGCTGCGGGGGCCGCGGCCGCCGC
>CALDOK010000126.1 GCA_937912125.1 uncultured Pseudomonadota bacterium | reverse complement strand
CCGCGAGCACGGGGGAGACGTCCCGGCGGTGGTGTCCATGTACCCGGGCTCGGGCCCATCCCCGCGAGCACGGGGGAGACCACGACGGCGACTCGATGAGCGAGCGCCCGAACGGCCCATCCCCGCGAGCACGGGGGAGACACCGGGACCTATGTCCTGGCCTACGACGCCACGGGCCCATCCCCGCGAGCACGGGGGAGACCACGGCACGAAAACGACCTCGGTACGGCACTTGGGCCCATCCCCGCGAGCACGGGGGAGACTCTGGGGCACGAATGTCGCGCGTTCGCAGAGTCCTGGCAACCCTTCTCTTTGTCCGTTTTGGTAGTTATTGAGTTTTCAAGGATCTTTCTTCCCTCTCTGTCAGCCCTCCCTGGGTGAGGAGGAAGCCCTCGTGGCGCACGAGGACCCTCGAGGGCACACCGAGGGAGAGCACAGCTTGCCCCCCGTCCGCTAGCTTGTCCCGCCAGGTCATCACGATTCCGCCCTCGCCAATCTCCTGGAACCATGACCGGAGCACGGTCCAGACACGCTCGCGGACCGCTTTGCTCATCTTGGGTGCGGTGTACACACCGGGGGCGATCTCCAGCATGCAGGAAGCCAGGAAACCCCTGAATCGGGGTGCCACATCACGAGTGACTACCACCACCATCGGCTCCTCCATCGGGGTCGGTGTAGACCAGAAAGAGCGCCTTGATTCGGTCGATCAGGTCCGGAATCACCTTTTGGTCGCGCAGCATCTTGGCTGTAGTTCTGCGCGTCACACGCTCGATCTCGCCGCCGCGGCCCGCCTCCACCTCGCGTGCAGCCTGGAACGCTGCGGGGACGGTGACGGTGCCACGACACAGATCGGCCATGTCCAGGCAGAATGATGAGCCTGATTCCTCGTGGATGAAGCCGATCTGGGGGATGGCTCCGACGGTGGCTACTGCAACGGCTGCTGCGGCTTGTACAGCGGTGGCCGCATGGTTGAGCGCCTGGTTGGGCAGATCGGCCGCCGCGGGGTTCGAGCGGTCGTAGCGCCGCCCTCGCCAGTTGATCCCGATGCGTCGAGCGAGCCCTGCGTACAGCTCTTTCATCCGAGCACCCTCGATGCCCCTCAGCACCGCGATGTCGCTTGCAGGTAGGATCTCACCGAGCCGCCAGGCATACATCCGCCTGGCGATCGCGATCCGCTGTTCAGGGTCGGACCATGCACGTACCTGCGCTCTCGCGATCTTCGAGTTGTCTGGCCCGAAGGGCATGGAGGCGTAGTGTCGAGTTCCGTCCTCGCCCACGCACACCAGACCCGTGCCGTTACGGGCCAGGAGACGGAGCGCGTCGTGGGTGACCGAGCCTCCCGGACCCAGGAGCACGCAGGACACCATCTGGAACGGGATGCCGTAGTCTCCGGGCGCGAGCCCTCCTGGCCACCCCGTGGTGACGAAGTGCAGGGTGCCATCCTCGACCTGCAGGCGGCCGCGTGAGAGCCAGAGTAGGCCGTGCCTATCGGCGTGGGGTATTCGCGCAGTCTCGAGACCCAGCCTGCCTTTCAACACCGATCACCTCACGGCCTGCGGAGGAGGATCATCCCGAACCCAAAGGCTCGGTGGCGCCCGACCCCTCGCGCCAGGAGTGTATGGAACGTCAGACTGTCGGTCACCTCGAGCACACCATGGAACGTCGCATCGGGGCGGGTCTGGTGCCTCGCCTTCCTCTCCTTGCCCTGGGTGCGCCGGGTGTGCTTCCCGAGCTCGAACCGGCTCTGCTCCGCCCGTTCGACTCGTGCGCCGCCGTGAGTCTCGAGTTGCGTGTCGAGCCAGCTGCGGTAGACCGCCTGGCGATCCAGGCCCCCATCCTCGCCCTGCTTGGACGCCTCCGCCAGGAACGCGTCGACCTCGGCGCCAGGGCGGAAGTGTGGGTGGGTGTTCCCCACCCGGACCACTGGGCAGACGCGCAGCTCGAAGCCCAGCCGTTGGCCTGGTCGCCAGTCGGTCGGCATTGGCTTGGAGGACGGGATCCGATCCCAGGGAAAGATCTGGTGGATCGAGGGGTCGGCGTACAGGTCGGCCTGCTGTCTGAGCGTGACGGAGTCGACGGCGGAGTAGCCGAGGACGGTGAGATACCGCCCTCCGCTGCCGGTGATCGCGTAGGGCTGAGGCCGCAACTCACCGAATGCCTCCCCGAGGACCGAGTGCACCAGGTAGCCCTCATCGAGGTCCCAGGTGGGCAGACGCCGTCGCTTGGCGTGGCCGACGAGCAGAGAGGTGTCGAGCAGCAACTGGTGGAGGAAGAGGGGCTCAATCCCCATGGGACACCTCGCATGCAGGTTCGACCATCCCCTCGCGCAATAGCCTCCGCCCGCTGTGGATCTGGTTGCGCCAGTCGCGCTCATCCACGACCTCGACCAGGTGGCTCTGTGCAGGGGTCTCTTCGTCAGCGGGCCACCACGCTTGGAGGGCCCCCGTGTCGCCCCCAGGCACGCGCGGCTCGTTCTCGAGCGCGGCCCGGAGGCTCTCGGCCTGGAGCCGTTCGAGGAGGATTGGACCAGAGGGCAGACAGGCCTTGCGACCGATGAACAGCGGCCTCTCCGGTGTGCGCAGCGCTCGCTCCACTTCGTCCAACCCGGGCATCCCCGGCCCGAGCGTGAGGGCGACTGTGTGGACCGCATCCGCCTGGTAGTGCCGATACCGGATGTGGGTCTGATCGCCGCTGGCACCTCCTCTGCCTTCCGGGGTCCCTCGGGTGGTCCAGCCTGCAGTGAGGAAGGGCTGGCCCAGGCCGACGGTCTGGAAGTCCACGAGGTGGCTCCCCGCTCGATCGCAGCGCGACGCGTAGCGGATGCGCTCTTGGAGATCGGTGAGCTTCTCGGCTTCCCGATGGTCGTAGCCGAGCGCGTTGCCGAGCAGCCCTGTGAGCATGGACAGCGCCGGGAAGGCCTGGACCACGCGGTGGCTGTCCACTGCGGTGGTGCCGAAGCTCATCAGCGGTGCGTCGAAGCGCAGCAGCAGGACGTCGATCATCGTTCGCCTCGGATGGCCTCTGCAGCCCAGCTCGCCAGCCCCGCCAGGGACTCGGCGCGGGCCACGCCGACTTCGTCCAGCGCCTGGCCCTGGCCGAGCCCGACCCAGCGGCGGTCGGCTGCTCCGTACACGCTGTCGATCTGGGAGACGAAACCGGCGAGTGCTTGGTAGGTGTTGGCCATCAGG
>CALDOK010000125.1 GCA_937912125.1 uncultured Pseudomonadota bacterium | reverse complement strand
CTCGGGGAGCGAAGTGGAGCGACTCGGGGAGCGAAGTGGAGCGACTCGGGGAGCGGGCGGAGGGGGCCAGCTCGGCCATGACCCAGGCTTCGGCCAACCACCGAGAAGCCCGCATCGCACAACGATTCGTTTTCGGGGGGCGCGATAGCGGTCTGGGGGGAGGCAGCCTCCCCCCACCAGCAAGCGAGGCCAGGGCCTCCGTCTCGGCCAAGTGGCCGAGACGGGGATCATGGCCGGCCAGCACGACTGCTTCCACAGAACCGGGCCTCCCGGGGAGCGCGGTGGAGTGAGCTGGAGCACGAGAGCCACTCCGAGGCGGACCAGGCCACAAGACCACCGTTCCCCACGAAAATCAGTGCCCGTAGAGGAGCCGGGGGGAGCGAGGTGGAGGGGGGGGCCACGGGACGGGAACGGCCGTTCCGCTTTCTGGACTCTTGCACCGCCGCCCCGACCGTAGCAGGTTGTCGCAGGCCAAGGAGCTCACCGTGACCCGCGAGCGCGACCACCTCCAGAACATCTACCGCAACCGCAAGGTGTTCCACGACTACCTCGTGGAGGACCGCGTCGAGGCGGGGATCTCGCTGCTGGGGTCCGAGGTCAAGTCGTTGCGGCAAGGGCGCGGCAACCTGAGCGACGCCTACGTGCTGTTCCGCAACGGCGAGGCCTGGCTCATCAACGCCCACATCTCGCCCTACCCCCAGGCCACCCACATCAACCACGAGCCCCTCCGCGAGCGCAAGCTGCTCCTCAGCCGCCGTGAGCTCCGAAAGCTGGCGGCCAAGGTCAGGGAACGCGGCTACACGCTCGTCCCCATCTCCCTATATTTCAAGGGGCCCTGGGTGAAGGTCGAGCTGGGCCTCGGGCGCGGCAAGCGCAAGCACGACAAGCGCACCGCGCTCAAGGAACGCGAGGACCGGCGGGACATGGAAAGGGCCGCGCGGGATCGTTAGCAGTACACTGCGGGTTCGGTTACCTGCCGCTGCCTCGCCAAGGCGCCCAGTCCTGGGAATTCCCTGGAAGCACGGGCCCCTGGAAGACGCTCCCGGAGGACCCATGCGCGCGCTCCGCATCACACTCACCGTGCTGGCCGCCCTGGCCCTCACCGTCACCGCCGTGCTGGGCCTGCAGGGCTCGCAGACCGGCGTCCTGATCGCAGGCATCGGCTCCTGTTGGCTCGTGTGCGCCGCCGTGATGAGCTGGGATCTCGGCTGGGGGCTGGCCCTGGCCATGGTCGCCGGCATGGGCGCCTCGGCCTACCTGGCCAACCAGCACATCACCGTGCTCTGCGGCGACACGTCCATCTGCTCGGTGAGCGAGACCTTCGACTGCGACAAGGTGAACACCAGCTCCTACAGCGAGCTCTTCGGCATCCCCGTGGCCCTGTACGGCCTGGGCTTCTACTTCGCCGCCGCCTATGCCACCGTCATGCGGCGGCTCGGCCGCGGCAAGCTGGGTGGCCTGTCCCGGGTCCTGCTGGTGGCTGGGCTGGGCTCCGTGGCCTACAGCGCGCTGCTGGCATGGGTTTCCCATACCATGGGTACTTGGTGCCTTTTCTGCATCTCCATGTACGGGATCAACGCCCTTCTGCTCGCGGCCGCGGCGCTCTCTCTCCGCACCCCCAGCCTGCTGCTGCCCGAGCAGCCCCCTGCCTCCGGCTCCTTCGGCGGCACCCTGATGGGCATGGGCGGCGACCGCACCGTGCCGGTGATGCTGGTCTCCGGCATCGTGGCCTTCGTCCTGGTCATCGCCATCTACAACGGCAGAAAGCAGAACCTGGACTGCGCCGGCGACTCCATGGACCCGGCCGCCCTCGCGGAGAACTACCACCTGCCTCCCAAGGGCACGGTGGAGCTGTCGGGCCATGAGCCCCAGCTCGGCAACCCCAGCGCACCCTACCTGATCGTCGAGTGGGCGGACTACGCCTGCCCCTGGTGCGCCAAGGCCGGAGCCGGGGCCAAGGACCTGGTCCGCGACAACCCGGACATCCAGCTGCGCTTCAAGCACTACCCCCTGTCCAACAAGTGCAACGAGTTCGTGGGCAGCGACATGCACCCCACCGCCTGCGAAGCCGCACGGGCCACCACCTGCGCAGGGCAGCAGGGTCGCTTCTGGGAGCTGAACGATCTGCTGTTCAAGAACCAGTCCTACCAGTCCTCGGACGACATCCGCTTCATGGCCAAGCAGATCAACCTGGACCTCGACGCCCTCGAGACCTGTATCGCCGAACCGATCACCGCCCAGATCGTGAAGACCGACATCGCCCAGGCCGACGCCCTGGACATCTCGGGCACCCCCACGTTCTTCATCAAGGGCCTGTTTGGCGACCGCTGGGTCCAGGTGCGCTCGCGTCCAGAAGCCATGAAGGCGCTCATCGATGCCCACGCCGCGGGCGTGGAGCTGCCCGAGCCCGGCCCGGCTCCCGCGCGGGAACACTAGAGCCCATGCCCCAGTCCTGGCAGCTGCTGCGTGTCACCGTCCCCCACGCACAGGTGGAGCGCTTCCAGACCCTGCTAAGGGATCTGGGCACCATCGGCGTCCAGGAGCAGCCTGCTGGGGATGAGGACTGGCAGGTCAGCCAGCCCTGGGACGAGGCCCCCGCACGCCCGCACCGTCCCGAGCTGATCGAGCTGCTGGCCTACTTCGACCGCGACGACGACGAGGACGCCAGAGCCAGCGCGGTAGAGCACGCAGCCAGCTTCGTGCCTGGGGCCACCGTGCAGGTGGGCTCCATGTCCGAGGGCGACTGGGAGGAGCGCTGGCGCAGCAGCTTCATGCCCCTCGAGATCGCCCCAGGCGTGGTGATCGCGCCCCCGTGGGAGCCGCGGCCTGGTGCTCTGATCATCGAACCCGGCGCCGCCTTCGGCACGGGTCAGCACCCCACCACCCTCGCCTGCCTGCGAGCCGTGGCTCGCTACGCCCATCCAGGGCAGAGCCTGCTGGATGTGGGCTGCGGCACGGGCGTGCTGGCCCTGCTCGGCGCCAAGCTCGGCATGGTGGCCCACGGCGTAGACTGCGACCCCCTGGCGGTCCAGGCTTCGCTGGCCAACGGCCGCCGCAACGACCTGGGCTGTGGCTTCGACACCCGCTCGGTGCGCTCCCTGCCCGGGCGCTACGATCTGGTGGTGGCCAACATCTACGCCGAGGAGCTCGTGCGCATGGCCGGCGACCTCAGGCGCTTGGTGGGCCACAGGCTGGTGCTGGCAGGCATCCTGGCGGACCGCGCCCACACGGTGGAGCGGGCCATGTCCCCCCTGGCTCCTGCCCGCAAGGCCCGGGACGGTGACTGGGTCGCCCTGGAGTACCTGCGACCGTGAGTAGGCGCTACCACCACCCCGCGCTGCCGGCGCCGGGCGAGCGCCAGACGCTGCCCAAGGACACCAGCCACCACATCCTGCAGGTCTGCCGCCACCCCAGGGGCGAGCCGCTGCAGCTCTTCGACGGCGCGGGTGCCGAGGCGCACTGCTTGTTGGTGGACGTGCAGGGTCAGCGGGCCGTGGTGGAGTGTACGGCCCTGCTCCCCGACTGCGCCCCTTCCCGCCGCGTCGTGCTCCTGCTCGCCTTGTGCAAGCCCACCGCCTGGGAGACCAGCCTGCGCATGGCCACCGAATTGGGAGTGGACCTGGTGCAGCCCGTTCTCGCCGAACGCTCCACCGTACGCAAGCTGCGCCTCGAGCGCTGGCAGAAGGTGCTGGTGGCAGCCTGCGAGCAGAGCGGCCGGCGCTGGCTCCCCACCCTTCACGAGCCTCTGCCGCTGGAGAGAGCCCTCAGGGCGCCCTCCCTGCCCTCCAGACGCCTCCTGCTGTCTCCAGACGCCTCCCCCCTCCCCTCCGCTTCCGGCGACCTGGCGCTGCTGGTGGGCCCCGAAGGTGGCCTGAGCGACCAGGAACGAGCACAGGCGCTCCAGGCCGGCTTCACGCCCGCAGGGCTGGGCGCCCATGTGCTGCGGGTGGACACCGCCGTGGCGGCGGCCTTGGCCCGCTACGGCTGCTGACGACCTGCAGCGCTGTCCCAACCCACCACGGCCAGCGATCAGTTGCTGGTGATGACCGCGGTGACCTGCAGGTTCACGCCCGAGGTGCCCACACCATCGATGGAGGTGTCGCTCGAGCTCCCGCTGAACTCGAAGCTGGTGAGCCCCCGCTCGGCCTTGCGGTAGTCTCCACCCTGCAGTGCCGCACTGCCGCTGGTCCCCTGGGCGCGCCCCCCCAGGTAGGTGTCGCCGTGCAGCGCGTACTCGCGGGCCCGCATGTGGCAGTTGGCAGCCGCGAAGGTGATGGACCACAGGTAGTACATGGAGATGAAGACCATCATCACCACGGGCAGCAGCAGCATGACCTCGACGGCCGACTGGGCGCGGCGGATGCGGCGATGGCGCATGGAGTGCTCCTGTTCTAGTGCTTGAAGTACGCGACGTTCCACATCTTGCCCAGCATGGCCCCGTCCATTCGCGCCAGGTCCGTGGGGGCCGATCCGCCCTCGAGCGCTTCGTTGAGCCCGGCGAGGCGAGCCCGGTACTCTTCGACCATGCCGAGATCGCCTTCCTTGTCGGGCATCAGGCTGCCCGGACCCGGCGAGTACAGCGGCCCGATGGTCCAGTCAGCGTTGGGGTTGCCGGTGACGGTGGGGCCGACGCTGCCCTCGTAGGGCTTGGCCACCGCGTAGGCATACAGCAGGTCGTCGCCGCCCGTGGCGGAGGCGCCGAAGTAGCCGCCGCTGTACTGGACATCGAGGAACTGCTTCTTGGGGGTGCCGAACACCCGGCCTTCGACCCAGATCTCGGGATCCGAGTTGTCCTTGTAGAACCAGCCCCGGAAGGAGTCCTGGGGGTAGTAGAGGTAGGGGATGCAGCAGGAGCAGTTGGGGCCTGGACAGAAGGTCAGGTGGGCGTAGTTGACCTGGATGGAGTTGGCCTGGGTGTAGCTGGCGATGGCAGGGAAGGAGCCGCCACCCATGTAGTGGGTGGAGTAGTTGATCCAGTACTGCCCCATGAACGTGGGGGAGCCAGGCAGGGTCTCCATGAAGCTGGTCTGGGAGCGGGTGCCCTCGAAGTTGGCCTCGGCGGTGCTGTAGCCGCGCTGCAGCGCGGGCGTGACCGACGCCGTGTAGTTGGCCGCCGCCACGAACTGGAGAATCAGGGGATCGAGCGCCACCTTGCAGGCCTCGATCACAGCCTCGGCCACCGGGCTCTCGTACTGACACAGGCAGTCCACATAGGGAGACGAGGAGACCAGGGTGGACCGGCACTGGGACACGGTGTCGGCGATCATTCCGTTGAGGTAGACCAGGTTGTTGAGCACCTGGGCCTCGGAGTAGGCCGCCGCGTAGCTGGCCAGGTCGGCCGTGTTCTGCATGCGGATCTTGTCGTTGACTACGATGCCGATGTTGGTGGCCAGAGCCAGAAAGATCACCAGGGTGAACAGGATCATGGCCACGAAGACTGCAGCCTGGCCTGCACGGCGGCGCGCACGACCGAGCAAGCTGGGGAGCCGCGACATCAGATGCCCCCCCCGTTGTTGTCGGCGAAGCGGGCGTTGACCTGGCCCTCGTAGCTGTACTCCTCCTTGCCCAGCACAGAGGTGACGCTGAAGCCGATCTCACCGAGCAGCTGCTCGACGCCGGGCATGTCCACCTCCCAGGGCTGGCGCACCGTGGCGCTGTACTGGTTGGTGCTGATCCGGGCGTCGCTGGTGACGTTGCCGTTCATGATGAGGTTCTGCACGTCGCTGGCGGAGTCCTCACCCACCTGCACTCCCCGGGCGGTGACGAACGCGGCATAGTTCGCGTAGTGGATGGCGCCAAAGTAGAACGCGAACTCGATGCACATGAACAGGATAGCGAACAACAGGGGCAACATCAGGGCGAACTCGACGGTCGCCTGGCCGGCATGACGCCGGGAGGGCTGAGTCCTGCTGCGCTTCACGGCGTTCCGCCAGCTCATGGGCACCATCCTGGAAGCAAAAGACACCGTGAACAGTTTAGCAGGAACCGTGCCTAAGGGCGCGACGGTCCACCCTGGCTTTTCGCGCGGTCCCTCTGCCCCTCGAAGGTCCCGGTGGGACAGCAACGACCCAGCTGAGGGACACGCCCGCCGCAGGGGAGGGCGGGCCTGACAGGCCCACACCGACCCGATTAGCGCGGGAGCTAGTCGTCTTCGCGGCGACGGCGGATGGCGGCGCCCACCAACGCCAGCCACGCCAGCGACAGCGCTGGGAGGGCCGCGCCGGTGGCGCAGGAGCCCTGCTGGTAGACGATCTTGGCGTACTGACGGTAGAGGTCGCCCGCAGGGTAGACCCACATCTCATCGAAGTCCCACACGGGGTTCTGGTCTTCGTCGGTGATGTAGACGTACAGGCTGAGCACGCTGCCGCTGTTGTTGCTGGGATCGGGACAGGTGACCGTGACGCTGGGCGACCCGGTGAGGGGCTCGATGACCAAGCCTTCGTCACCGCTCCATGCGTAGTCGAGGGTCTGGCCGTCGGCGTCGTATGCGAACACCGACACCATGATGGCGTCGCCGGGCTCGCAGGCCGTCTGCTGCAGGTTGATGCCGCCCACGACATAGGGCTCGGAGTCGATCTCGACGCAGCCGTCGGAGTAGTCCCGCAGGCCGTTGCAGTCGTTGTCGATGCCGTCGCAATACTCGACCGCGCCGGGGTGGACCGCCGCGTCTTCGTCGTCGCAGTCCTGGTCCATCTCGGTGTAGCCGTCACCGTCGTCGTCGTAGAGGGAGGAGCCCTCGTCGGTGATGCCGTCGCAGTCGTTGTCCTTGTAGTCCGCGATCTCCCAGGCGCCGGCGTAGACGTCTTCGTCGTAGTCGTTGCAGTCGCCCTCGTTCTCGCTGAACGAGTCGCCGTCGTCGTCGTAGTCTCGGGTGCCTTCGTCGATGACGCCGTCGCAGTCGTTGTCGTGGCCATCAGCGATCTCGGCCGCGTAGGGGTAGGTGTTGGCGTTGAGGTCGTCGCAGTCGAAGTTGCCGTCCTCGTCGGCGTCGGCTTCGTCGCCCCAGCCGTCGCCGTCGTCGTCGCTCTGAGGGAAGCCCGCGTTCCAGAGCACCGAGATGCTCGCGTAGGAGATGATCTCCGAGGCGTCGGTGACCTGGACCTTGATGGTGTCGACGCCGGTGTCCACGTACTCGTAGGGCACATCCACGTAGACGTGGCCAGACTCGTCTTCGGCTTCGCAGTGAGCCACCGAGGCGCCCTCGGCCAGCACCATGGACTTGACGCGACAGGTGAGGGTGTCAGCGGGCTGGTTGAGGTCGAAGATGTTGAGCTGCAGCCGGAGGGAGTCGGCCTCGCCGCCGGACCACTGGTGACCGACGCCCGGGGTGCGGATGATCACCGTAGGGGGCACGTTCTCGGGATCGACACCGGTGTTGGCCTCGAGGTCGACCTCGATGCGTGGGGAGTCCTCGTCGTCGGACTCGACGATCATGGTGCAGGAGGCGGCGTCGGTGCTCTCGGGGGTGTAGGTGACCTCGACGAAGGTGGAGATACCAGGCTCGAGCACTGTGTAGGCGCCCTCGGAGCCCATTCCGGTGATCTGGAAAGTGTCAGCGCAGCCGTCGAGGTAGGGCTCCTGGACCGTGAGGTCTCCGTCGCCAGCGTTCTGGATGGCGATGTAGGCCTTCTCGGCCGTGCCGGTCCAGAGGTGACCGTAGTCGAAGCGCCGCGGGCGGATCATCACGTTGGCGATGCCCCGCTCGCCCTCACCCACCAGGTAGACGAGGCGCTTCGAGTGGATGGGATCGGAGTAGAAGGCGGGATCGCTGTTGTCGCCCTCGGCCTTGTGCTCGGTGCCGGTGCGGATGATGAGCGAGCCCCACAGGGTGCCCAGGGCGTCTGGCGTGAACGAGACCTGAACAGGCAGGCGGCAGTCCTTGTCGAGCACCGCGATGGCGCCCTCGGGGACCTCTTCGATGCCCGTGTCGTCGGGGCCGGGCCCGTCGGTCTCTTCGCCGCCACCGCTGTCGGTGGTGAAGCCCTTGGCTGCGGCCTCGCCGGTGTCGTCGCCTTCGGGGCACTCCATGTCGGAGATGGCCCAGCTGACCGAGAAGTTGGGGTCGGAGCGGTCGTTGGCGCCCATGTCGATGGCGGTGATCCCCATGGAGAGATCACCGAGGTTGGACAGCCACACCGTGCGCGTGGTGCTGGCGCCCTGCTCCACCGAGTTGAACTCCACCATTTCCGTGGACAGCTCGAGTCGCGGGAAGTCGTAGCGGACGGTCTCTTCCGTGTCGCCGCACGAGGCTGACAGGACGCCGCCCGCGGGGAGCATGAGGAGGAGGGCGGTGCCGTGGCGGTTCAGACGCATGGGGACTCCATGGACTCGTTCGGGTCGACGTCCGCCGCTGGATGGAGCGGTCGCCATCGTGAGGGTTATAGCTGCGGTGACAAGCCCATGTCAACGACGCCGTAGCCTGATGCGAGCAGGCCCTGCACCGCGGATGACCGGGCGCAAGGGGCCCCTTGGGGAACCGGTGTCCACCGAGGCCGAAAAAAAAGAGTGCCCAGACTCAGGAGCGCAGCGCTGCGCGCGCGCGCGAGGCCTCGAACCGCGAAAGTGTGAGCCCCATGACACGCCGTTCTCCGGGCCGCGATTACCTCTCCTCCGCACTGCGCACACCCCATTTCCCTACCCCCCCTGGAGGAATCATGTCCCTGGTCGGAAACAAGGCCCCCGCGTTCAAGCTCCCCGCCGTCGTCAACAACGAGCTCGGCGAGATCGACTCCGAGAAGCTGCTCGGCAAGTGGACCGTGCTCTTCTTCTACCCCCTGGACTTCACCTTCGTCTGCCCCACGGAGATCCTCGCCTTCTCCGATGCCGCGCCGACCTTCGCCGAGCTGGGCGCCAACGTCCTGGGCGTCAGCGTGGACAGCCAGTTCACCCACCTGGCCTGGGTCAACACGCCCAAGGATCAGGGCGGGCTGGGCAAGCTGAACATCCCCCTGGTGGCGGATCTCAACAAGCAGCTGGCCAGCGACTACGGCGTGCTCGTTCAGGACGCCGGCGTGGCGCTCCGCGGCGTGTTCATCATCGATCCCCAGGGCGTGGTCCAGTCGGCCATCATCAACAACCTGGGCGTGGGCCGGAACGTCAACGAGGTGCTCCGCACCCTCAAGGCCTTCCAGTACATCACCTCCCACGACGGCGAGGTCTGCCCGGCGGGCTGGGACGATGGAGCCGACACCATGGTCGCCAGCCCCCAGGGCGTGGTGAACTACCTGTCCACCCACTAGTCCGGGCACCCCGGCGATCCAGGCCGCCTCGCCACCGCAACGCGCAGTGGCTGGGGCGGCTGTCGCGCACTGGGCTGTCCACGCGAAGCCGGCGGCAGCGCACCCTATATATAGGGTCGCACCGGACACCCGCGCGCCGGGGGGGGCCGCCCAGGTCCCTGGAGCGACCGTTGACAGCCCCGCTGCTGGTCGGTCCCGCCGGGCTGCGCTACGCTCGGCTGCTGGAGGTTCCATGAGCATCGCCGAGTCCGTCATGACGCAGCTCACCGAGTCCATGAGGGCTCGTGACGTGCCCCGCCTCTCCGCGCTTCGCTTGATCCGCGCCGCGCTGATCGAGGAGTCCAAGAAGACCGGCGACGAGGTGGACGATGCCCAGGCTGTGGCCGTGCTCCGCAGGCTGCGCAAGCAGCGGGATGAGTCCGCCCTGGCCTACACCCAGGCCGGGCGCGAGGACCTCGCCGCCCTCGAGCTGGCCGAGGCCGTAGTCATCGACAGCTTCCTGCCTCACCTGGCCGACGAACCCACCACCCTGGGCTGGGTACACGAAGCCATCGCCGCCAGCGGCGCGAGCTCTCCACGAGAGCTCGGTCGGGCCATGGGAGCCCTGATGAAGGCACACCGCGGCGAGCTCGATGCCACGCTGGCGCGCACGCTCCTCGAGCGAGAGCTGACCGGCTGATGTTTCAGCGCGTGCTGGTGGCCAACCGCGGCGAGGTGGCCGCTCGAGTGGTGGCTACCTGCAGAAAAATGGGCATCCAGACGGTCGTGGTCTGCTCCGCGGCCGATCGGGACCAGGCGTGGCTCTCCGACGCCGATCACCGCGTGTGCATCGGGGGGGCCCACCCCCGGGACTCCTACCTGGACGCCGACGCCATCCTCGAGGTCGCCCGCCAGGAGGCCTGCTCGGCCATCCACCCCGGCTGGGGATTCCTCGCTGAAAACGCCCGCTTCGCAGCGCGCTGCGAGGCGCTGGGCGTCAGCTTCATCGGCCCCCCTGCGCCGGTGCTGCACCAGCTGGGCGACAAGCTGGCCGCGCGCATCCTGATGTCCCGCCACGGCGTCCCCGTGATCCCCGGCACCATGCACCCCCTTCCCGATCCCGCGGCCGCCGCTCGCGCGGCCCAGGACATCGGCTATCCGGTGATGATCAAGGCGGTGGCCGGTGGCGGAGGGCGGGGGCTGCGCGTCGCGCGCACTCCCGCTGATCTCGAGGCGGCCTTCGTGGAGGCCAGCGCCCAGGCCAGCGCCGCCTTCGGCCACGGCACGGTCTACCTCGAGAAGCTCATCGAGGGCGGCCGCCACATCGAGTTCCAGCTGCTCGTGGACCGCTACGGCGCCTCGGCCTGCCTGGGCGAGCGAGAGTGCTCCATCCAGCGCCAGCGCCAGAAGCTCGTGGAGGAGTCCCCCTGCCCCACCGGGCTCGAGCCGCACCAGCACGCCCTCGGTGCGCGCGCGGCCCAGGCCCTGGCCGAGGCTGGATACACGGGCGCAGGCACCGTGGAGATGCTGCTGGATCGTCACGGGGGCTTGCTCTTCATGGAGTGCAACGCACGCCTGCAGGTGGAACACCCGGTCACCGAGGCCACCTCGGGCGTCGATCTGGTGGAGTGGCAGCTGCGCATCGCCGCTGGGCAGCCCCTCGATCTGCCCACGGAGCGTCCGGCGGGCCACGCCATCGAGTGCCGCATCAACGCCGAGGACCCCACCCGGGGCTTCCGCCCCAGCCCCGGGGCCCTCAGCCGGCTGGTCTTGCCCGATGGGCCCGGCATTCGGGTCGACACCCACCTGCGCCGCGCGGGCCCGCCGGAGCAGGCGGACCGCATCCCGCCTCACTACGACTCGCTGATCTGCAAGATCATCGCCCACGGCGTCAACCGCCGAGAGGCCCTGGAGCGGCTGCGCATCGCCCTTCGGCGCACCCGCATCGGCGGGGTGGCCACCACGCTCGAGCTGCACCGAGCGCTGATGGACCACCCCAACTTCGAGGCTGGTCGCTACGACACAGCCTTCCTCGAACAGCACTTCCTTCCGGCCTGGGCGCCGGGGCGCTGACACGGAGCGGCCATGGCTCGACTCTCCCTGGACTCCCTCGGCCACCCCCTGACCGGGTTGCTGGACAAGCGCGAGCGGGAACGCAACCACGCCTGGATGTGCGAGCTGGATCAGCAACTCGAGCTGGCCCGCACCAAGGTCCGCGAGGGCTGGGGGCACCCGGAGCGCCTGGAGCGCGAGGGCAAGCTCACCACCTGGCAGCGCCTCGAGGCCCTGATGGATTCCGGCACTCCCCTGCTGCCCATCGGCAGCTTCGTGAACTGGGAGCGCCGCTTCGAGGGGGCGCGCAAGACCGCCCCTGGAGCCGGGGTGGTCACGGCCTTCGCCCGGGTGCACGACCGCTGGGTCGTGGTGATCGCCAATGACAACCTGGTGGCCTCCGGCGCCTGGTGGCCTGGGACCCCTGAGAAGATCCAACGCGCCCAGAGCATCGCCCTGCGCCTCGAGCTGCCCGTGATCTATCTGGTGGAGTGCTCCGGCCTGTTCCTGCCCCAGCAGGCGGGCAGCTTCGCCGGAGGCACAGGCGCCGGCCACATCTTCAAGCTCAACGCCCTGCTGTCCGACGCTGGCATCCCCCAGATCGCTGGTGTGTTCGGCGCCTGCATCGCGGGCGGCGGCTACATGCCCATCATCAGTGACCGCGTGCTGATGACCGAGCAGGCCTACATGGTCATCGCAGGCGCAGCCCTGATCCGCGGGGCCAAGAGCCAGGACCTCACCAGCACCGATCTAGGGGGGCCCGAGGTCCACGTACACCGCTCTGGCTGTGCGGATGTGCGCGTCCCCGACGACCCCTCCTGCCTGCGTGCAATCCGGGCCGAGGTCGCGCTGCTGCCCAGCAGCGCTGCGGCCTACTACCGCCAGGGCCTGCCGGGCCTGCCGCCCCACCACGCCACCGCAGAGCTCAGCAGCCTGTTCCCCCCCGACCATCGGGAGACCTACGACGCCCGCGAGGTGCTCGCGCGGTTGCTGGACGGCAGCCTGTTCCACGAGTTCCTGCCCAACGTGGGGTCCGAGGTCATCACGGGCGTAGGCCGCATCGCCGGCCTGTGGGTGGGCGTGGTCATCAACGACGTGGGCACCCACCCCCACCCCCGCGAGCCCAGCACCGCGCGGGCAGGCGGGATCCTGTACAGGGAGGGCGTCGCGAAGCTGGCCACCTTCTCACGCCACTGCGACGCCAACGGGCTTCCCCTCTTCTGGCTGCAGGACGTCGCGGGCTTCGACATCGGCCTCGAGGCCGAGCAGCAAGGCCTGCTGGGCTACGGCAGCTCCCTGATCTACAGCAACAGCACCAACACCACCCCCATGTTCACGGTGCTGCTGCGGCGCGCCTCGGGCGCAGGCTACTACGCCCAGGCCGGCCTGCCCTTCGACCCCATCCTCCAGCTCTCCACCCCCATGACGCGACTGGCGGTCATGGAGGGCCGCACCCTGGCCATCGCCACCTACAACAAGGCGCTGGACGACGACTTCGCCATCGTCACCCAGAACCCGGATGAGCGGCGCTTGCTCGAAGCCGGCATGGCCGAGACCGCCGGCCGCATCGAGCGGGACATGGACCCCTACGCCGCCGCCGCGCGCGGCGACACCGACGAGATCGTGCCCCTTTGCGAGCTCCGCACCTGGCTGGAAGCCATGGCGGAGATGAGCTATCAGGCGACCGGCAACCGCCGGGTGCGCAACCCGCGCATCTGGACCTTCCACGACATGGAGGCCCTTTGCTCCGGGTCATGGTCCGAGACGACGTGATCTGCGCGACCACGGTGGGGGTCTTCGTCCCCACCCTGGTCCCTGGCACGCCACTGCACACTGGCCTGACCTTCGGTCGGCTGCTGCGGCTGGGCCGCTGGTACGACCTCCGCATCCCGCCGGGGGTCGACGGCTTCGCGGACCAGCCCCTCGGGCGCTACTCGCCGGTGGAGTACGGCACCGCGCTGATGCGCGTGCGCCGCCGCACCGGGCGAAAGCGGGCCAAGGTCAAGGCGGCCGTGAAGTCCATGATCCACAGCGGCCGAACCGTTCGGGCCGAGCTGGACGGCACGCTCTACCACCGGCCCGCCCCCGATGCGCTGCCCTTCGTGGCGGTGGGCAGCCGCGTGCGCGCCCAGGACACCATCGCGCTGGTGGAGGTGATGAAGACCTTCACCCGCATCCGAGCCCCCATCTCGGGCGTGCTCGAGCGCTGGCTGGTCCGGGACGGCAGCAACGTCTTCCAGGGCATGCCGCTGCTGGTCATCAAGCCCGATGAAGACGGGCCGAGCGGACAGAACCTGCGGGACCGCGCGGGCTGATCGCCTGGGGGTTTCCCTCTGGCCTCGCTGCCGTGCTACGCTCTCACTTCGCACTCCCAAAGGGAGGAGAAGCCTTGCGAACGCTCCTCTGCATCCTCGCCTGCCTCTTCCTGCTCGTACCGCAGGTCTCTCAGGCTGCTTGCAAGACCAGCTACCCCTTGCAGACCGTCGCCCGAGACCTCGGGCTGATGCAGTCCGCGCTGCGCAACCTGGACGAGCAGGGCTTCCGCGATGCGGGCACCCGGCTCAAGCTGGGCATGCCCTGCATGGAAGCGCCGGCCCCCGCGGCGGTCTACGCCACCGCCTACCGCCTGCTGGGCGCCCTCTACCATCTCGAGGGCGACATCGTTCAGAGCGAGGCCTGGTTCCACACCGCCCTCGAGCTCGACCCCGGCTTCGCCTGGGACGTGCGCGACTTCGACGTGGGCCACCCCATTCGGCTCTCCTTCGAGTCCATCGGCAGCGGCCTCGACACCACCCCGGTGGCCGTCGAGGGCAAGAAGATCCGTCAACCCAAGACCGGGCGCCTGCTCATGGACGGCCGGCCGCTGATGGAGCCCGAAGCCACCCTGGGTCGACCCCACATGGTCCAGCAGATCAGCGCCGACAACAAGGTGCTTGATTCCTGGGTCTTCGAGGGCAACAGCTTCCCGGAGCAGGTGGTCAAGCCCAGCTTCGACGAGCCCGACGCCGGTCCCGCCTTGGTCATCGGCGAAGAACCCACCAAGGACAAGCCCCGCCGCAAGGACAAGGACAACGACGACTCCGGCGAGGTCGTCACCAGCACCGTCAGCGCCAACGTCATGGACGACGTGGTCATGGTGGAGCGCATCCGCCCCCCCATGAAGACCCCGTTGATGCTCGTTGGCGGCGCCAGCCTGCTCGGCGCTGGCGGTACATACGCAGCCTCCTACCTCATGAGCCAACGCTTCGAGGAGGCCACCACCACCGACGAAGCCAACCAGCTGCGCGCCACCACCAACGCCCTCGTGCTCGCCTCGGGCGGCATCGCCGCCGTCGGCCTGGGGCTCGGCTACTGGGGAATGCTGCTGGACGGGGGCTACGGGATTGGGATCCACGGTCGATTCTAGCCAGCCCTCGGGACAGCCCAGGGCCTGGACCGGTCGCAGCGGCCGGCGCTACGCGCACGATCCCGCCGAGGAGACGCGCAGTGGGGGCATGGCCGCCATCCATCGGGTCCTGGCCCAGGGCGCACCCCCCAGCCAGGACGACCCTGCCGAAGGCGAGGCCCTGGCCCTGAAGCTCGCCTCGGGCGATGCGCTGGCCCGCGACACCATGGCCCGCGAGGTTGAGACCTTCCAGCTGCTTCAGGCGGCTCGCAGCGCCCCGCCCTGCCCACGCCTGGTGGACGTCATCGACGAAGATGGTCAGGCGGTCGGCATCGTCATGGAGTGGTGCCCCACCGACATGGAACAATGGTGGGACCGCATCCTGGTGCTGCCCGACGCCCTCGAGCCCCTCTGCGGAGCCCTGGCCGACATCTGCCGGCGCATCGCCGAGTACCACGCCATCATGGCCAGCAAGGGCGTCAGCGCGGTGCATGCCGACATCAAGCCCCGCAACGCAGTGCTCGCCGACGACGGTCGCTGGCTGCTCACGGACTTCGGAGCCGCCAAGAGCCGCCCCATCGAGCAGGAGACCTGGGAAGCCACCCGCTTGATCCTGGGCACCGAGAACTTCATCGCGCCCGAGATGTTGTTCAATGCCCGCAAGCACCACCCCCAGGCCATGGACACCTGGTCGGTGGGGGCGTCCTTCTTCGCGCTGCTCAAGATGCGCCGCCATCGGCTGTTCGGCAACGAGCTCCCCATCGACGGCACCCACAACATCCTGTTCCGCTGCCAGCGCATGTCCGCGGTGACCGACCTGCGCGAGCGCAAGCCCACCCTGTTCGCGGGCAAGGACCTGGACCCTTCGGCCTTCACCTCCCCCGAGAGCCTGGACGACGACGATCGCTTGACCGTCTCCCAGGCCTTGCTCGGGGTCTTCGGCGAGCCGGACGCCCAGCGGGAGCAGCAGCTCGAGCACGAGATCCTGGCACTGCTCGACCGAGCGCTGACCATCGACCCTGCGCTGCGCTTCACCCGCGCCGAAGACATGTCCCAGGCATTTGACCGCATCGTGCGGCGATACTGGGAGCTCGAGGGCTCCCTGGGCGCCTCCGTGTCCACGCCTCGCGCGCCTTCCGATCCAACAGAGAACGCACCCATGCAGCATGATCCCGACATGGACGAAGGGCGGCCCACCGTGGTGGCCCCCGAACACGACCCACACGGCGACGAGCCCGTGCTCCCCAGCCCCGTAGCCCCGGTGCAGGTCAACTTCCCGCCGGCCGGTCAGGCCGACGAGCAGACCGTCCTGGCCACACCCGAGCTGCTCGAGGAGGCCAGTGGTCGGCAAGGCTTCGGCGCCCCAGCCGCCGAGCCCCCTCTGCAGGCTTCGCCAGCCGCGTCCCTCGGCCCTCCACCCGGTGCCGCCCCGCCCTCCGATCAGAGCCCCAGCGACACCCTGGTGCCCCCCGACCCGGCCCCAACAGCGGCCGAGCCTCCGGCCCCGCTGCTGCCCCTGGCCCCCCCCCCCGCCAACGACAGGGTGGTCCAGCTGCTCGAAGGCATCCACGCCCAGCTCGGCACACAGCGGGCACCCGCCGCGGCGAGCAAGGTGAAGCTTCCCTTCTGGCTGGTCCTGGCCATCGGCCTGCTGATCTTCTGCCAAGCTCTACAGTTCGGCCTGCTCGTGGCCATCTTCCTTGGGAGCATGGGCATGTCCGCCTTCGAGCTCCCCGCCATGGCCGCCCCCGACCTGGCGGCCGACGATGCCGAGGCGTCCCCTTTTGAGCTCACCGCTCCGGTCGAGGACGGGCTCGCGCTGGCGAGCGAGGATCCCGAACGGAGCGGTGACGACGACGGCGCAGGCGATGCCGAGGCCGCTGACGACGCCCAGGATCTGGCCGAGGAGTCAGACGAAGCCGACGCGCTCGAGCCCGAGGGCGACGCCGTCGTCCTGGCCGAGCCTGCCGCCCCGGTCGAGCCCGAGGAGCCCACCGCCCCCGCCGTCTCCGCCACCGCCGATGTCTACGACCGCAACAGCGAGCCCGCCCCCCAGGCCGCACCCGCCCCGGCACCCGCCAAGCCCACCCAGGCCACCAAGCCCGCGGCGTCCAGCGCGAGCAAGCCCGCGGCGTCCAGCGCGAGCAAGCCCGCGGCGCCCAGCGTCAGCACCCCCAGCTCGTCCGGCACAAGCTCCTCCACCCGCACCAGCAAGCCAGCGCCGAGCGCCGAGCCCGAGCCAGCCCCCGCCGTGTCTGGCACCTCGAGCATCGAGGTGCTGGGAGCCACAAGCTACGTGGTGGGAACCGATGGGCGGCGGCCCTCCGGCGACCTTCCCAGCGGCACCTACGAGGTCTTCGCCCAGCCGACCGACGCGGGCGACTACATCTCCCTGGGTGTCCATATGCTGACCGCGGGCGAAAAGATGCAGTTCCGCTGCGGCTTCGGCGCCTGCAGGCGCATCCAGTAGACCCTCAGGACCGCTTCCAGGTCAGCTCTCGCTCGCCGGTGGTCGCGGCGGCCCAGCGCGACGCCACAAAGAGCAGATCCGCCAGGCGGTTCAGGTAGCGCAGCGCGGGAACGTCCAGCAGCTGCGAAGCCCCCGGTTCTGCAGCTTCGCTGGTAGCCAGCCGCACCGCCTGGCGCTCCACCCGCCGACACACCGTGCGAGCCTGGTGCAGAAAGGCGCTCACCACACCGCCCCCGGCGAGGATGAAGTCTTCGAGAGGGGGCAGCTTGGCGTTGAAGTGGTCGACCCAGCCCTCGAGGCGCTCCACGTCGTCCTGCTGGATGAGGGGCATGGACTCCCAGTGGTCCTGAGGCAGCGTGGCCAGCTCGCCGGCCAGGACGAACAGATCATGTTGGATGCGCTCGAGCGTGGAGCCGAGCTCCTCCAGTCCAGGGTAGGCGCGAGCCGAGTTCGACGCGAAGGTGCGCGCGAGCCCGATGATGGCGCTCAGCTCGTCGACGGATCCGTAGGCCTCGACCCGAGGGTGAGCCTTGGACAACTCCTGGCCGCCAACCAGGCGAGTGGTCCCGCCGTCGCCGGTGCGGGTGTAGACCTTGGTGATGCGCACGGATGCCTCCAGGTTGGGGCCTGGAATGTATGGCCGGCCCCCACCTCGCGCACCCTCGGGCGCCAGGGGGGCCTCAGCCTCCAGGCGGGGTCACAGACGGGTCAGTCTCTGTGGCGAATTGTCCAGCCAGCGAGGGGAGCGCGCGATAGGGTCTGGCCGCCAACAGCCCCGAGGAAGAACTTGAGCCTGCGCCCCGCCCGCATCGCTGTCCCCGGCCTCCGCAACGCGGACCCCACCAGCCTCCTGGTCATGATCCAGGACCTGATGAACCGGAACATCGCCCACCTCGAGGGGGGAACCCTCGCCGATCTCTTCGCACTGGCCGAGCTCGGTGACAAGCTGCCCAAGCACTTGCACCGGGAGCTAGACCGCGTCGCCCGCGCCAAGGAGCGGGAGCTGCGAGACCTCCCCGACGGCGCGCTCCTCGAAGATCAGCTCGACCAGCTCATCGCCGTGCCCCCCATTCACATGCCCGAGCGGCTGCGCCAGGCCGTGATCGGACTCAGGGGTGGCCGCCAGCTCGAAGGCAACTCGCTCCTGATGTTCTCTGCACTTGTCAAGAGCTGGGAGGGCGTCGAGCCCCAGCCGCCCCAGCCCGGCAAGGCCGCCGCCGCCAACGTCGAGCGCCCGGCCGTGCCCAAGCGCTTCCAGATGCCGGACGAGCCCTCGCCCCGCCAGCGCGCACGCGCCGTCGCTCCCGCTCGCCCCACCGTGGCCGCCACGCCCGCAGCCAAGCTGGACGAAGGCCGGGCTCTGTGGATCCGGCAGCACGTGATCGAGCGCCTCGAGGCGCGCAAGGAGCAGGGCCTCAAGGAGACCATCCTGGTCGCGGCCACCTGCCACAACAGCCCCTTCAGCGACATGCAGCGCTCCGAGGTGCTCGCGGAGCTGCGCGAGCTCAAGCGGGAAGGCAGCGTCAAGAACTCCGCAGGCCGCTGGATTCGCGTGCAGCGGCTGGGCTGGTAGGCAGCCCTAGCTGGCCGAGTCCCGCGAGCCCCCCACCGGGTGGCGCTCGCTGAAGAACCGATAGAATCCCAAGACCTTCTCGACGTAGAGCTGGGTCTCGGTGATGGAGGGGATGCCGCCCGCCGCTTGCACGGTGGCCGGGCCCGCGTTGTAGGCGGCCAGTGCCAGCGACACGTTACCGAAGGAACGCACCTGCCTGGCCAGGTAGCGGGCGCCGCCGTCGATGGACTGAGCGGGGTCGAAGGGGTCCGACACATCCAGGTCGCCCGCGGTGCCCGGCATCAGCTGCATGAGCCCCTGAGCGCCGGCGTGAGAGACCGCCAGCGGGTTCATGGCGCTCTCGGCGAGGCAGACGGCCTTGACCAGGGCCGGCGGCACCCCATATCGCTGGCCCGCGCCCACGATCAGCTCGTCGTAGCGGTCCATGGAGGCCTTGTAGCCTCGGGGCGCCGAGGGGGGGACCTGCGGCCTGGCGATGGGGGTGTGCGCGCGAAACCCCGGGACCGCAGAGGGCGAGTCGGTGATGGTGATGACGCCGTTGCTGTCGGCCCCGAGGAAGATCTCTGCCGCCCGGGCGGACCGGTGGGGCAGGCCGAGGATCGCCAGCGAACAGAGCAACGCGGTTGGGGTCAGGGCCTTCATCTGCGGCCTTCTAAAGCCCCGGGCACCACCCCGTCAAACCCAGGGGGTTGTAGAACCGGACCAGCCAGGGTCAGCCCAGGGTGATCAGCAGCTTGTAGACCCAGCCCAGGATCAGCCCAGCCACAAGCGCGGCGGCGATCCAGCCTTCCTTCAGGCCCAGCCAGTCCCAGAAGCGACGCCAGCGCCCCGTGGGGCGCACGAGCTCGACGAGGGCGACCAGGGCGGTGGCGAGGGTGAGCCCGAAGAGCACGACGCCGTATGGCTGACAGAGCAGCGCTTCGACCAAGCGACCGTGAGCCGCCAGAGAGAAGGTGGTGGTCATGCCGCACATGGGGCACGGCCAGCCGGTGAGCTGCAGCATGGTGCAGCCCCCGAGCCCCAGCTGCCGGTGGGTGCCCACTCCCGCGGGATCGGGCTCGAGCAAGAGGGCGACGGTCAGCACGGTGCCGCTGGGCAGCAGCAGCAGCGAGACCAGGCGATCGATCAGGCGGCGTTCGCGGGGGGGAGGAGGGGCGGGGGCGGACATCACAAGCCTAGGCGTCGCCAGGGATCTCCCGATCGTCGATCACGATGTCTTCGTCATCGTCTTCGTCGAGCTCGGCCGCGCCGGGCAGAGTGACCTCGAGGATGGCTGACGCCGCCGCCAGCTCGCGATCGATGGTGCCCAGCTCGCCGACCATCTGCTTGCGGAAGCGCGCGTACTCGCTGGCCACGTTCAGCGCCGCCAGCAAGACCACGGTCTCGCCATCGACGCCAGGCGTGCGCGAGGCGATCTCCGCGATGCGCGAGTCGAGCCAGCGAGCATTCTGGATGACCTCTTCTTCGGGCTCGTCGCTGCGGACGGTGTAGTGACGGCCGCGCAGGGTGATGGTGACGGGCATGGCAGCTCCAGGTGTTCGAGGCCCAGCGGGTCGTCCACATAACCCAGAAGGAAGCCCGAAGGCGCAGACCCCTGTGAACGAGCCTCCCTCCTGCCACGCGCCGCCGAGATAGGTCCCTGGAAGTCCGCACCATGACGACCCCGACGCCCGCCCCCGGCTCCCCTCCCCGCCCGTCGCCCACGGGCTGGCGCGCGCACATGGTCCCGCTGCTGGGGCTGGTGGCGGTCCTGGCCTTCGTGACAGGCCTGAACGCGGCCCACATGCAGGCCAACCCGCTGCCCAAGCTCACCAACCACGGCAGCGCGCAGCTGGTGCCCAAGATCATGTACCTGGCCAGGGGCTACGACCTGTGGCCCCCAGGGCCCGACGAGCACGAGCGCCTGATCACCAACGGGCACTTCTACCCCCTCGCCGAGCGCATCCCGGGCCCCCCGCCCGGGCTTGGGCGCGCTCTGGGGGAGCTGCGCCGAGGTGGGCGCCTACACCAGCTCCTGGGTCCTTGCTCGCAGCCCTTCTCGGCGTGCATGCCCCACAGCATGGCGCTGCCGGCCTTGGCGGCCGCCGCGCTTCCTGGCCACCCCCTGCTGGTCAACCTTGTCCCCACCGCCTGGTTGCTGCTGCTGCTGGCCGCAGTGTACGGCATCGGCCACGAGGTCGGCGGGCGCTGGGTGGGCCTGGCCGCGGCGGCGGTCGCGGCTGGCTACCCCGGGCTGTTCGGCCACGCTCGCTTCATGGAGGGCTACACGACCGCGGCCGCCCTGTCCGTGGCCATGATCTACTGCCTGCTGCGCTCCCGGGGCTTCAGCCGACCCCTGCCCATCGTCCTGTTCTCACTGATGGCGTGGACTGCCCTGCGCGGCGGCGAGGGCTTCTCCGAGGGCCTGGGCGTGGGCCTGGCGGTGTCCGGCCCCTTCGCGCTGGTGCTGGGGCAGGGCCTGTGGGCTGGGTGGCGCGCGCGACGGGTCCCCTGGCGCACCATCGCCGGCCTGGCCGCCGTGCTGGCCTGGCTGTGGTTCACCACCGACATCTTCTGGGTGCGCGGCTCCATGCGGCACGTCTTCGCGGGCTTCTCCGACCAGGACGTGGCCGCGGGCTCGAGCCCGGGGGCCCCCATGGCCTGGCTCCACCCGCTGGTTCCGCGCGGCGCCTATGTCCTCATGATCTGGAGCGACTACCTGCTGCCTGTCCTCAGCCTGCTGCTCCTGGCGGCTCTGCCGGCCTTCCTGATCTGGGGGCGCAAGCGTCGGGTGCTGGTGTTGCTGTGGATGCTGGTGCCGCTGGTGGCCTACAGCCTCCAGCTGCGCAAGTCCATGTGGTACCCGGTGCCCATCCTGCCTCCGCTGGCGGTGATCACCGCCGCTGGGCTGGGGGCCCTTCCACGGCCCTGGCTCCGCCGGATCGCCTTGGGCTTGGCCGGCGCCTGCGGCGTGGCGCAGCTCTGCCTGCTCTCCACCAGCTGGGGCCTGGCCCGCGTCCCCAAGGACAGCTGGCTTCGCTCCCCCCTTCCCTTGGGCGTGGTGAGCGTGCGCGGCTACGACCTCACCACTCCTGGAGAGCCCCGCGGCCGGGAGCTCGCGGCCCATGCCCAGCGCCTGCTAGATCTGGTGGAGCGAGAGGTGCCACCCAGCGATCGGCTCACCTACATCGCCGTGCTCAGCCCCCTGGGCCCTGCCGATGCCCCGGGCGCAGACCTGGCCTACTGGCTGCCCCTGACCAGGCCTGACCTCGTGGTGATCCCCCTGGCCGACCCCTCCTACGGCGCTCAGGCCGGCTTCGCGGACCTGGATCCCCAGGACTTCGCCTACCTGCTGCAGCTGGACGGCAGCCAGGTGAAGCCATGCTGCAGCGTGGATCGCGGCCCCCGCGCCCCGGTGATGCCCGACACGTCCCACGTCCAGGCCTTCCTGGCCCAGCTGCAGGCGGCCAGCAGCGGCCCTGTGGAGAGCTGGCCGGAGGTCCTGAGGCTGCCCGCCGCGACGCCCGCCGAGCCCACCGCACCGGCGCTATGAGCTCAACAGCGCCTGCGCGAAGCCCTCGGCGTCGAAGGGGCGCAGGTCGTCCACCTGCTCGCCCACACCCACGAACTTGACCGGCAGGCCGGTGTCGGCCCGCACCGCCACCACCACGCCGCCCTTGGCCGTGCCGTCGAGCTTGGTGAGGACGATGCCGGTGACCCCGACCACCTCACCGAAGACCCGTGCCTGGGACAGAGCGTTCTGCCCGATGGTGGCATCGAGCACCAGCAGCACCTCGTGGGGAGCTCCTGGGACGGCCTTGCCCAGCACCCGGGTGACCTTGCCGAGCTGATCCATCAGCGGCTTGCGGCTCTGGAGCCGCCCAGCGGTGTCGCAGATGACCACGTCGTGGCCCCGGGCCTTGGCGGCCTCGAGGCTGTCGTAGAGCACGGCGGCGGGATCGGCGCCCTCGGCGTGGGCCACGATGTCGGCCCCGGCGCGCTCGGCCCAGATGGTGAGCTGCTCGATGGCCCCCGCGCGGTAGGTGTCGCCGGCGCCCAGCATCACCCGATGCCCAGCCGCGGTGTAGCGCGCCGCCAGCTTGCCGATGGTGGTGGTCTTGCCGCCGCCGTTCACGCCCACGACCAGGATGACCAGGGGCCCCTGGCTGGGAACCTCGGCCAGGGCTGCGCTGCCCGCGGAGAGCATGAGGGTGATGTGCTCTCGCAGGCGACCCCGCAGCGCCTCGGGCTCGATGAGGCCCTCGCGCTTGACGTCGGCCCGCAGCTGCCCGACCAGCTGACCCGCGGCGCCCACGCCCACGTCGGCGAGGATCAGCGCGTCCTCGAGCTCCTCGAACAGGGCGTCGTCGATCTTGGTGCGCGAAAACACCGCCTGAAGCCGACCGCCCAGGGCCTCCCGCGTGCGCGTCAGGCCGTGGGCCAGACGCTGGAAGAGGGTGGCGGCTGCAGGCTCCGGCAGCGGCTCCGGGGCGACCGGGACGTCTGGCTGCTTGGGGAGCTCGACGGTGTCCACCTCGCTGGGAGGCAGCCGCTCCTCGGTGGGCGCGGAGGCGTCCACCCGGATCTCGGCATCCTCGAGCTCGGCGCTGGGCGCCCTGCGTCGCCCGAACAACCAACCAGCCACGAGGCTGAGGACGATGGCGACGCCGACACCGATGGGGATGAGCGGCTGCTCCACCAGGGTCGAGATGAGCTGGTCCATGGGGCCTCCCGGCAAGGGGGGCCAGCCTAACGCGGCTAGTGCACCCGCACCGTGACCAGCTTGGAGATGCCGGCGGCCTGCATGGTGACGCCGTAGAGCATGTCGGCGCACTCGATGGTCTTCTTGTTGTGGGTGATGACGATGAACTGGGACTCGCGGGCCATGTCGCGCAGCAGGTCGTTGAAGCGAGCCCCGTTGCCCTCGTCCAGGGGGGCGTCCACCTCGTCCAGGATGCAGAAGGGAGACGGGCGCACCCGGAAGAGGGCGAAGACCACCGCGATGGCCACCAAGGCCTTCTCGCCGCCCGAGAGCAGGTTGAGGTTGCGCAGGCGCTTGCCCGGTGGCTGGGCCACGATGTCCACGCCGGTCTCGAGCAGGTCCTCTTCGTCCGTGAGCACCAGGCTGGCCTTGCCCCCACGGGACAGGCGCTCGTACAGGGTGTCGAAGTGGCCGTTGACCTCGTCGAAGGCCGCGCGAAAGCGCTCCCGGCAGGTGCGGTTGATCCGGGCCAAGGCGCTCCGGATCTCCGCCACTGAGGCCTCGAGGTCGTTGCGCTGGGCCATCAGCTCTTCGTACCTGGCCTGCACCTCGAGGTACTCCTCCACCGCGGTGAGGTTGACATCGCCCAGGTTGTCCAGGCGCTTGCGAGTGCGCTCGAGCCGGTCGGCCCACTCTTCGATGAAGGCCGCGTCCTCGAGGTGACGGGGCTCGATCACCAGGATGTCCACGGCGGGCAGCCGCTCGAGCTTGAGGGGCAGCCGCGCTTCGTCCTCCACACCATGCTCGATGAGCAGCTGACCGTTCTTCTCGAGGCGATCCAGCTGACCCGGCAAGGAGATGCCCAGGTCTTCCTCGGCCTGCTTCTTGAGCAGGTCGATGCGGGTGCGGGTGTCCTGCAGCTCGAGATCGAACCTCTGCAGGTCCGCGGCCGCAGCCTCGCGTTGCTCCCTGGCCTGGCTGAGGAGATCCTCGCAGCGGCTGACCCGCCGACGGGCTTCGACGAGGTTGCGCCGCTCGTGGGCCAGCTTGCCCGAGACGCCGTCCTGCTTCGCGGCCACCTCGACGATGGCCCGCTCGGTGTCCTGCACCTGATCGCCCAGCTCACCCTGCCGGGTGACGATGCGCTGGGACTCCTTCTGAGCTCGCTCCACCACCTCATGGGCCTGCTGCAGGGCTCGCTCTGCGGCGTCACGAGCCTGGCAGGCGGTCTCGACACGGCCGTTGACGGCCACCAGCTCCTCGCGCAGGCGACCCAGCTCCGAGGCCGCGGCGCTGTACTCCTCACCCACAGCGCGACCGCCAGCCTCGCTGGCCGTCAGGGCCTCGACCGCCGCCTTGGCGTCCTGCTCGGCGCGCTCCAGCTCGGATCGCGCAGCCTCGAGCTCGCCCTCGAGGTTGGCGGCGCGCCCTTGTTGTTTGCCGGCGCGCTGCTCGAGATCCTGCAGCAGGCGCTGTTGCCGGCTCTCGGCGTCAGTGGCAGCCCGCAGCTGGTGCGCCATGCCCGTAGCCTCGAGCTCGGCCCGACGATGGTCCTGCTGGCTGGACTCGAGGACCTTGCGCTGGGCATCGCGCTGGGTGCGGCAGCCGGCCTCGAGCGCGAGCTGCTCGGCCTGCGCGTCGGCAGCGGCCTGGAGGACCTGCCGGGTGGCCTCCACCCGCTGCTGAGCCTCCATGAGGGCGCGGCGCCTTCCGAGCACCCCCGTGGCCGCCCCGGCCCCACGGCCCACGCGCACCAGCCCAGAGGGGGCCACGAGCACGCCCTGAGCGGTGACCGCCGACCAGCCCTGTCCCGCCCGCTCCAGGGCTTCGTCCAGCCCATCGACCTGGGCGCAGGAGCCCAGGAGTGAGGCCAGGGCCCGGCGCCCACGCTCGGTGCCCCCGGCCTGGGCGGCGAGGCCGCGATCCGGAAGCTCGGCGGCGGGGTCGAGCAACAGAATCCAGGCCGAGCCTCCAGCTGCTGCGCTGACGGCCTGGGCCAGCTGCTCCCGTGACTCGACCGCCACGGTATCGGCCCGCTCCCCCATGGCGGCGCCGAGGGGCTCCAGGAGCGCGGCGGGCACCTCCAGCTCCTCGGCCACGGCGAAGGAGCCTGGCACCCGCTGCAAGACCCGACGCGAGGCATCGGTGAGGCCCTCGTGGCGAGCGTGGAGATCCTCGAGGGACTCCGCCCGGGCCCGCGCGCGCTCGTGCTCGCGCTCCGCCGCCTGCGCCGTCTGATCGCTGGCGAGCCGCCGCTGAAGCGCCGCCCGCAGAGAGACCTCCTGCTCCTCGAGGAGGTTGCGGGCGTCCTGGAGCGCGCGACCGCTCGCGGCGAGGCGCTCCTTGCCCTGGGCTCGCTTGGCCTCGGCCTCGAGCCGGGCCTTGGCGAGGCGCTCGGCGTCTGCCCGCACGGTGCCGAGCTCCCGGACCTGCCCCTGCAGGTCGGCCTTGAGTTGCGCGTCCTGCCGCACGAGGCCGTCCCGGCGGGCCCGTGCCCGCTCGAGCCTGGTGCGGCAGTCCACATGCTCCCGCCGGGCCCGCTCCCGGGAGGACCGCAGGACGTCCAGGCGCCCCGAGATCTCCTTGGCGCGGGCGCCCTGATCTTCCACGGCGGCCTGGGCCTGGGCCACGGCGGCCTGGCTGCTGGCCACGCGCTCCTGGCAGCGGCCCAGCTCAGCTCCGATCTGCTCGATGCGCGATCGAGCCTGGACGTCCTCAGCCGCCAGGCGCTTGGCCCGCTCTTCGAGGTCCACGCGCTCGCGGTCCTGGTACTGGCGAGCCGACTCGAGCTCCCGCCGGCTGGCCTCGAGCTCGGCCAGGCGATCCCGCAGGCTGCCGACCACCGCCTCCGCCACCTCGGCCTGCTCCCGGTCCCGACGCAGGTCGTTGTCGGCATGCAGCCGGGCTCGCTCCCGCTGCTCGAGCTCCGCCTGAGCCTTGCGGCGATCGCGCCCCAGCGCGCGGCGGTCGGCCATCAAGCCGCCATAGCGCGCCACGGCGATCAGCAGGGAAGCCTGGCGGGCGATGGCCCGCAGGCGGCGGAAGCGCGCGGCGCGGTCCACCTGGCGCCCCACCTGCTCGAGGCGCTGCTCGAGCTCCTCGACCACATGCACGGAGCGCTCGAGGTTCTGCAGGGTCTTGTCCAGCCTGGAGAGGGTCTCGGCGCGGCGCGCCTTGAAGCGGGATGTACCCGCTGCCTCTTCGACCAGGGCACGGCGCTCCTGGGGGCTGGCGGCGATCACGGCGCCGATGCGTCCCTGCTCGATGAAGCTGTAGAAGCGGCTGCCCACGCCGGTGTCCAGGAACAACTCCTGGACGTCCTTGAGCCGAACCCGCTGCTGGTTGATCCTGTACTCGGAGCCGCGCTCACGGGTGAGCCGGCGGCTGATCTGCACCTCTTCGAAGCGGGCCCACTCCCCCGAGAACGGGCGGTTGCCGGCCACGAAGGTCATGGTCACCTGCGCGATGTTCATGGCCGCGCGGGCGTCGGAGCCGTTGAAGACCACGTCCTCCATGGACGCGCCCCGCAGCTCCTTGGCCGACTGCTCTCCGATGCACCACTTCATGGCGTCCAGCACGTTGGACTTGCCGCAGCCGTTGGGCCCGACGACCCCGGAGATGCCGTCGCTGAAGTGGAACACGACCCGGTCCGGGAAGGACTTGAAGCCGTGGATCTCCATCTTGCGGATGTGCATCGTCGCGTGGGGGTGCGGGTTTCAGCGCCATCAAAGACCGCGCTGCACCCATGTATACCGAAAGGGGCGGGTCCCGCGAAAGCTGCGGCGCAATATTGCCGGAGCGCGGACGTAGACCGGGAGCACGCGATCCACACTTCGGAGCACGAGCCACCATGGTCCCCGCCGTTCGCGAAACCACCGCCATCGCCCGCCCCCGCCGTGACGTCATCACGGCCTACGTCCTCCTCGCGCCTGCCCTCTTCGGCCTGGCCGGCCTGCACCGGTTCTACCTGGGGCGCTGGGTGTCGGGCCTCATCTGGCTCGTCACCGGCGGCCTGTGCGGCATCGGCAGCATCGTCGACATGGTGATGATGCCGAGGATGGTGGATGACCACAACCGGGGCGCCCCCGGCTGGTAGCACCTGGCCTGGTCAGATCACGCGCAGCTTCCGGGCCACCTTCTCGACGACATCCAGGGCCTGGTCGAGGTGGGACCGCTGGTGGCTGGCCATCACCGAGGTCCGCAGCATGGCCATGTCCCTGGGCACGGCGGGGTGCACCACGGGGTTCACGTAGACCCCGGCGTCCAGCAGCTGCTTGCCCATCATGATGGCCTTCAGATCGTCCCCGATGATGATGGGCACGATGGGCGACGCCGACGCGCCGGTGTCGAAGCCCAGGGAGCCCAGGCTGCGCCGCCAGTACTCGGCGTTCTCGTTCACCCTGGCCACGCGCCAGGGCTCGGCGAGCATGATGTCGAGGGCCGCCGAGGCCGCGGCCACCGAGGCCGGGGGCAGCGACGCGGAGAAGACCATGGGCCGACCGAAGAAGCGCATCCAGTCGATGACGTCCGCCTCACCGGCCACCCAGCCGCCGATGGATGCGAGGCTCTTCGAGAAGGTGCCGCAGAGCAGATCGGCCGCGCCGTGCATGCCGAAGTGTTCCTCGGTGCCGCGCCCGCTGGGGCCCAGCACGCCCAGGGCGTGTGCGTCGTCCACGACCAGCCTCGCGCCGTGCCGCTTGCACTGCTCCGAGATCCAGGGCAGCGGCGCGATGTCGCCCTCCATGGAGTACAAACCATCCACCATGACCAAGGCGGGCTCCCCGCGCTCGGCCGCCTTGGCCAGCACGCGCCCCAGGTCCTCGGCGTCGTTGTGCTGGAAGCGGTCCACCCGCGCCTTGCTGGTGCGCGCGCCGTCTTGGATGGAGGCGTGGGACTGCCAGTCCACCACGACGCAGGCGCCCTCGGCACCCAGAGCCGTGAGGATGCCGATGTTGGCTTGGTAGCCAGTGGTGAAGACCAGGGCGTCCTCGCGGCCGTGCAGCGCGGCGATCTTGCGCTCCAGGGCGATGTGGCCGGTGGTGGTGCCGTTGAGCAGCCGGGATCCGGTGAGGCTGGGCCCCTCCTCGCGCAGGGCCTTGATGGCCGCCTCGCGCACCCGCAGGTCGGTGGTGAGCCCGAGGTAGTTGTTGGAGCCCATCATCACGCAGTCTCTGCCCTCGATCACGCAGGTGGGGCCCTCGTTCCGGGTCAGCTCGCGGAAGTAGGGCATCACCCCCATGGCCCGCACCTGCTTGGGCACCCGGAAGCGCCGGGCGGGAGTGAAGACATCCTTGATGCGCGCCTTGCTGGCGGAGAGGTGCGGGTTGACATTGCTGCCACCTGTGACGCTCATGGCTACCTCCTGGAGTAGGCGCGACCGCAGCGCGCGGCCGCACCGATGCTCGGGCCCACGGCTGGGCCCCCTGGGGATGGAATCCAGTCCGTTTCTAGCGCCCGCGCAGGCCCACGTCAAGCTGGTGACTTCGCGATTACCTGCCTATGCCGCCCTTTTTGACTGACCAGTCGGTATGTGATCGCCACGGACATAGCCTGCCAGAGCAAACTGACCGGTCAGTTTGCGAACCCAAGCAGGGCCTGCGCGAGCTCAGCCGATCAGGATGCCCGCGATGGTGCCGGTCATGAAGGCGGCCAGGCTACCGCCGATCATGGCGCGCACCCCAAGCTCCGCCAGATCGCGCATCCGCGAGGGGGCGATGCCTCCGATCCCCCCCAGCTGGATGCCGATGGACGCGAAGTTGGCGAAGCCGCACAGGGCGTAGCTGGCGATGATGGCGCTGCGCTGGCTGAGCATGGGCGTGGCGCCGTTGATGAGCTCACCCAGGTGGATGTAGGCGATGAACTCCGTGAGCACGATCTTCTCGCCCAGCAGGGTGCCTACGGTGCCAGCCTCGGCCCAGGGCACGCCCATGGAGAAGGCGATGGGGCTGAAGATCCATCCCAGAATCCGGGACAGGGACAGGGGCTCACAGCTCTCCAGGAACCACCCCAGCGTCACACCGTCACTGCAGAACCCCAGCGGGACCCAGGTGAGCGCCCAGTCCACCATGGCGATCAGGCCAACGAAGGCCACCAGCATGGCCGCCACGTTGATGGCCAGCTTCATGCCCTCCTGGGCTCCGCGAGCCGCGGCCTCGATGACGTTGCCGTCCGTGCGTTCCACGCTGATGCGGGCACCGCCGGCAGTGACCGCCTTCTGGGTCTCGGGAAGCATCACCTTGGAGATGGCCAAGGCCGCAGGCGCGCTCATGATCGAAGCGGTGACAAGGTGCCCCGCGATGCCCGGGATGTCCTTGAGGAAGCCGACGTAGGCGGCCATCACCCCCCCGGCCACCGTGGCGAAGCCCCCGGTCATCACCGCGTGCAGCTCGCTGCGGGTCATGCGCTCCACGAAGGGCTTGACCACCAGCGGAGCCTCGGTCTGGCCCACAAAGATGTTGGCCGCGGCGCTGAGGCTCTCGGCGCCGCTGACCCCCATGGTGCGCTGCATGACCCAGGCCAGGCCGCTGACCACCCGCTGCATGATGCCCAGGTGATACAGGATGGCCATCAGGCTCGAGAAGAAGATGATGGTGGGGAGAATCCAGAAGGCGAAGGTCTTGACCGGGGGGGAGATGCGCCCGATGAAGGTCTCGGGATCCCCCGTAGGACCGAGGATCTGATGCATCTCGGTGGTCTGGAAGACGAAGTCCGCGCCAGCCTCGGAGAAGGACAGCAGCCGCTTGACCCCCCCATCCACCACCACGAAGAAGAAGTCGGACAGCCCCGGTGAGAGCACGATGATGCCCAGGATCAGCTGCAGCGCGACGCCCCAGATCACCGGGCGCCATGTCACCGCCCGGCGGTTCTCGGACAGCACCCAGGCCAGCCCCACCATCACGAAGATGCCCAGGAACGACAAGCCCCGCTCGAGCAGGGTGGTGTGACCCTGGATGAAGTTGCCCGCCGCCAGAGCCGGAGCGGGCAGCAGCAGGACGAACAGGGGGATCAGGGCGCGCATGGAGACTCCCAGGAGAACCGAGGAGCGTCGGATAACCCGTCTGTCAGCCTACGATGTCGAGCACCAGCGGCACGACCTGGGGCATGTGCTCGCCGATCACGTAGGCGCGGCGCGTGAGGGCCTGCGCCTGCTCGAGCCCGCGCTGATCGTGATGGATCTCGGCCAGGACCTCGCCCGCCCGCACCTGCTCGCCCCGCTTGCGGCGCAGCACCAGGCCGACGCCGGCGTGGATGGGCTCGTCGGCCCGCTCGCGTCCGGCGCCCAACCCAAAGGCCGCCATGGCGATGTCCATGGCGTCGAGCTGCTCGATGACGCCGCTGCGGTCCGCCACCAGCTCGGTGACCTTGGCGCCCACAGCCAGGCGGTCGTAGTCCTCGAGGGCGGACACGTCGCCGTGGTGAGCCTCGACCATCCGGCAGAAGCGCGGGTAGGCGGCGCCGGAGCGCAGCACCTCGGCGGCGCGAGGATCGTCGGCCAGGGCCACGGTGAGGTCGAACAGATCCTGGGGCCCGCCGCCCTTGAGGGCCTCGATGGACTCGCGCACCTCGAGGGCGTTGCCCACCGTGAGGCCCAGGGGCTGTGACATGTCGGTGAGCAGAGCGCGGGTGTCGACCCCGCAGCCCTTGCCCGTGCTGACCAGGCTGGTGGCCAGGGCGCGGGCCTGGTCCAGATCCTTCATGAAGGCCCCGGCGCCCACCTTGACGTCCAGCACCAGGGCGTCGATGCCCTCGGCCACCTTCTTGGACAGGATGGAGGCCGTGATCAGGGCCACCGAGGGCACCGTGCAGACCTCGTTGCGCAGGGCGTAGAGCAGCTTGTCGGCGGGGGCGACCTCGCCTGTCTGGCCGTTCATGAAGAAGCCCACGTCGGCCAGCACCTCACGCAGCTGCGCAGCGGGCAGATCCGTACGGAACCCGGGGATGGACTCGAGCTTGTCCAGGGTGCCGCCGGTGTGGCCCAGGCCCCGGCCGGAGACCATGGGCACCCGCTTGCCCAGCTCCACCAGCAGAGGAGCGAGCACCAGGGAGACCTTGTCGCCCACGCCGCCGGTGCTGTGCTTGTCGACGAAGGGCCCCTCGATGCCGTCCCAGGACAGGCGATCGCCAGAGTCGACCATGGCGTGGGTCAGGGCGACCTTCTCCGCGTCGTTCAGGCCTCGCACGAAGGCGAAGGCCAGCCAGGCGGCCACCTGGGACCGGCTGATGCTGCCGTCGGAGAGGGTGCGGACGAAGCGAGCGATCTGCTCGGGGCTGTGGACCCCGCCGTCGCGCTTGGTCTCGAGAAAGGAATGGATTGCGAAGGGCACTTCGGCTCCGGGCTAGGCGATGGGACCCGCGAGCATACCCAGAAACCCGTGGCCTGAGTCCAGCGGACCGACGCCCAGGTGATCGGCCACAGTGGCACCGACGTCCGCGAGGGTGGCCCGCGTGCCGAGATCGACGCCAAGCCGACCGGGGCGTACGGCCAGGATGGGGACGAACTCGCGTGTGTGATCCGAGCCGGGGTGGCAGGGATCGTTGCCGTGGTCGGCGGTGATGATCATCAGATCGTCGGGCTGCAGCGCTGCCAGCAGCTCGGGCAGGCGCAGGTCGAAGGCCTCGAGCCCCCGGGCGTAGCCCTGAGGATCCCTGCGATGCCCCCACAGCATGTCGAAGTCCACCAGGTTGGCGAAGATCAAGCCGTCAGCCTGCTTGGCGAGCATAGCCAGGGTCTGGTCCACCACCGCCTGGTTGTTGCCAGCCTTGACCGCGCCGCTGAAGCCGCGGCCGCCGTAGAGGTTCTTGACCTTGCCCACGCTGGTGACGGGCAGCCCGGCGGCGATCAGGCGATCGAGCAGGGTGTCGCTGTCGGGCTCGAGGGCGAAGTCCCTGCGGTTCTCGGTGCGCTGGAAGGCACCCGGCTGCCCAACGAAGGGGCGGGCGATGACCCTGGCCACCTGGTGGGGCGCCACGATGTCGAAGGCCAGCTCGCAGAACCGGTAGAGCTCAGGCAGGGGGATCACCTGCTCGTGGGCCGCCACCTGGAACACCGAGTCCGCCGAGGTGTAGACGATGGGCAGCCCCGTGCGCATGTGCTCTGCGCCGAGATCCTCGATGATCACCGTGCCGCTGGCGGCGTAGTTGCCCAGGCTGCCCCGCCCGATCGCCCGGTGGAACGGCTCGAGGATGGCCGGTGGAAAGCCATCGTGGAAGAAGCCGAAGGGCACCGAGCGCACCAAGCCCGCCAGCTCCCAGTGGCCCGTCACGCTGTCCTTGCCCGGTGAGGCCAAGGTGGCGCGACCCCAGCTGGCGGCGGGGCTGGCCGCTGGCGAGACGCCGCGCACGGGATGGATGTTGCCCAGTCCGAGGGCTCGCAGGTTGGGGAGATCCAGGCCCCCCGCGGCCTGCGCGCAGTGGCCCAGGGTGTCGGAGCCGGCGTCGCCCCAGTCGGCCGCGTCGGGCATGGCACCCACGCCGACAGAATCGAGCACCACGATGATCGCGCGCTTCATACGGACCTCGATGAGAGCGGAGGAGACTTAGTAGCCACCAGTGCCCGCGCCACCAGTGACGATGGCTACGCTGGCGGAAGCTCCCACGCGGGTGGCCCCTGCGGCCACCAGGGACTTGATGTCGTCCGCGGTCTTGACGCCGCCCGAGGCCTTGATGCCCATGGCGGGCCCCACCACGGCCCGAATCAGCGCGATGTCTTCGACCGTGGCGCCACCACCGCCGAAGCCGGTGGAGGTCTTGACGAAGGCGGCGCCGCCAGCCTTGCACAGGGCCGAGGCGGCGATCTTCTCGTCGCGGTCGAGCATGGCGGTCTCGAGGATCACCTTGACGGGGCGCCCCTGAGCGGCCGCCACCACCTGGCGGATGTCCTCGAGGGCGGTGTCGTAGTCGCCGCTCTTGAGGGCGCCGATGTTGAGCACCATGTCGATCTCGCCCGCACCGGCCGTGATGGCGTGGCGGGTCTCGTCGGCCTTGCCCTGCATGCTCATGGCCCCCAGCGGGAAGCCCACGACGCAGATGGGCTTGGCCGCGCTGCCCTCGAGCAGGCGCGCCACCAGGCCGATCCAGGTGGTGTTGACGCAGACCGAGGCGAAGCTGTACTTGCGCGCCTCGGCGCACACCCGCTCGATGTCCTTGCGGGTGGCGGTGGGCTTGAGCAGCGTGTGATCGATCAGCCGGGCCAGATCGCTGGGAGGCGCAGCCTGCAGCGGCTCTGCCCCCGACATGCCCAGGCGGGCGCAGCCGCTGCTGAGGGCGAGCCGAGCGCTGGACTCGTCGTGCCAGGTCCCACGGACCTCGGGCAGCGGCGGGGCCTGCTCTTCTTGGATGCGCGCGCGCACCCGCTCAACAATCCGATCTACGACGGTGTCCAGCTCGGAACTCATCGGCAGCTCCTCGTGAGAGCGTCCCTCCTATTCCGCGGACCTGTTCGGGGCACCCGGGGTGTTCAACGGGGCCACCGGCGGAACAGACGCCCGCGGAGACCACGCCTGGCTGGGCAGGCACGCGCACGGCCGGATACCAGGGCCAGGCACCGTTCTCTCGGGAGTTCTCATGCTCGCTCTGCTCTTTGTCGCCTCGGCCTTCGCTGGCTGGACCGTCACCAACGAGTCCAACGACTGCACCTTCTTCAAGGGCGAGGCCGCGGGCGAGGCGCTGCCCGTCCGGGCCGAGTGCGACTGGCCCATCGAGCCCGGGAAGCTCCAGGGCCTCATCGCCAAGATCGATGACCACAACCTGTACTTCTCCTCGGTCGCCCTCAGCCGCGTGGTGGCCAGCAACGGCGCCGAGCACAACGTCTACCAGGTCCACACGGCCACGGGCATCTCCGACCGCGAGGCCATGCTGCTCTACACCGACGAGCCCATCACCGGCGGACACCGCTACACCTGGCGGGTCAACCCCGATCAGACGGGCATCACCGGCGAAAAGGTCCGTCTGGCCGAGGACCTCGGCAAGTGGGAGATCACGGCCGGCGCCAACGGCGGCAGCCACGTGGTCTACGAGCTCGCGTACGACGCGGGCGGCTCGGTGCCAGGCTTCGTAGTGCGCTGGTTCCAGGGCTCGGGGGTCCGCACCCTGGTGGGTGAGCTGCGCAGCTACGCCGAGGCGAACTAGCCGGGCCCGCGGGCTCCCCTCTGCGGGAGGACGTGAAGTCCTCCCCTACGCGAGCGGTGGGGCTACTCTTCTTCCAGCAGATCCAGGAACTCGTCGTCGCGCCCCAGCGCCTCGATGGGGTCGCTCTCGCCCACCTCGTCCATGATGTTGCCCAGGCCACGGTTGCCCGCTTCGGGCAGGGTGGGGTCGCAGAACAGGATGTACCAGTCCTTGGTCATGCGGGAGTCGGGCCAGATCCACTCGGCGAAGGCGGGCAGCTGCTCGTCCTTCTCGATCATGCGGAGCTGGGGCACGGCGGCGCCCTGGCGCACGCACTCGCGGTAGCGGCGCTCGCGATCGTAGGTGAGCGCGGCCTCGACGGTCTCCCGGCACTTCTCGATCTTGCCCCGGGTGCCCTTCTCGCAGATGTTCAGCAGGGCGTTGCCCTTGAACTCATCCCACTTGACCACCAGGGTCTCGGCCTTGGCCTGGCGGGCCTCGGCGCGGGCCACGCTGACCTCTTCGACCGCCAGCTCGAGCTTCTCGACCAGCTCTGCCCGCTCCTGCTCGGCGGCCCCCAGGGCGCTCTCGAGCTTGGCCAGCTCGGCCTTGCGCTCCTCGAGCTCCTTGCGCAGGGAGACGTTCTGACGGGCCTTGACCTCGAGGGCCGCGATCTCCGCATGCTTGTCGTCGATCTCGGTGCGCAGGTTCTCGACCCGCTCCTGGGCGTTGATCAGCATGTCGCGCTCGGAGCCCTCGAGGGGCTCGCAGTGCTCGTACAGCGCTTGGTACTCGCCCTCGACCTCCCGCAGGCGCAGCAGCAGGTCGTCGGCGCTCATACCCAGCCGCTCGAGCTGCTCGGTCTCGTAGGCATGCCGCCCGATGAACCAGCCCGTCACGCCACCGATGACGACCGCGAAGACCGCGACCACCACCAGCACGATGACGACCTGCACGATGGAGAGAACCGACCTTGACATGGGAGCTCCTGCGTGAGCGCGAGGTGGCACAGGTAGCGCGCCGCGGCACGCTCGAAAAGCCCATGGCCTCAGCCGGTCCCGTCCTCGGAGCCCAGCCAGGCGTGGAAGTCTGCGAGGAAAGAGCGGCCTTCACCGTGTTCTTCCAGGTACTCGAGGAACAGGGTGAGGCGATCCATGGCCGCGGGGGTGAGGCTGTGCTCCATGGCGCAGGCCACGGGCTCGGCGTCTTGCTGGGGCAGCAGCAGCACATCGCCCAGCAGGCGCTCGAGCACCCGGTGGCGCGCGTAGACCCGCCGCGCCAGCCGCTCGCCCTGGGGGGTCAGGCCGATGTGTCCGCGCTGGGTGTAGTCCACCAGCCCCAGGGCCGACAGCCGCCGCAGCGCAGGAGAGACCGAGCCCGGCTTGACGCCTCGGGCCTCGGCGATGTCTCGCACCCGCACCACCCGCTGGTCGCGGATCAGCGCGTAGATGGTCTCGAGGTAGTCCTCGAGGGAGCGCGTGAGGTGAAAGCCGGGGGTGCTGGCAGCCATGGGGCGCCCTCTATCCGCTCGAAGATCCGCCGCCGTACAGGTCGGGGCGCCGATCCTCGAGCACGTGGTTGCGAGGGGTAATCCACTTCTGGTCGGCGCGGCCCGGATCGATCTCGAGGGCGTCGTGACACTCACCGAGCTCGGGCGCCACCAGCGGCCGGGTGCCATCGGGGCAGGCCACCTGGCTGCGCCCGGTGAAGCGCAGCACACCGGCGGCACCGCGGTCGTCCACGCCCACGCGGTTGGCCGTGATCACGAAGACCTGGTTCTCGAGACAGCGGGTGACCATGGCGTTCTGGGCGTGGGGGAGCACCAGGTTGGAGGGGTGGGCGATGATCTGGGCCCCCGCCAGGGCGAGGCTGCGGGCGGCCTCGGGGAAGCACCAGTCGAAGCACACCAAGACCCCCAGGCGCACCCCGCCGATCTCGAAGACCGGGAAGCCGAGATCGCCTGGCAAGAACCAACGTTTCTCGTCGTTGAACAGGTGGGCCTTCCGGTAGACGCCCACCAGGCCGTCGGGCCCCACGACGAAGGCGGAGTTGTAGACACCCTGGGGTGTGCGCTCCGCGAAGCCTCCGACCACCCAGCGCCCCCGGGTAGCGCAGTGGGCCGCCACCGCCCGAACACAGGGGCCGTCCGCTGGCTCGGCCAGATCATGGAGCTCAGCGGCGCTGGCGAACAGGTAGCCGGTGGTGAACAGCTCGGGCAGCACCAGCAGCTCGCCGGGCGCGTCCTCGAGCAGGTCCAGCGCGCGCTGGAGGTTCCCGCTCACCTGTCCGAAGCGCGGCTCGGTCTGGACATAGCCAACCAGCATCTGGCCTCCACTCTTCCTTGTCACAACTTGTAGCGATTTCGGTACCGCGGGCCCGAACTGTCCTGTAGAATAGCCGGGTGACGACGTCGCAGCCGCATCACTCGGGCTGCGCCCACCTCCGGGAGTCCCCATGAACCGTCCCTTTGGCCTGTCCCTCTTGCTGCTGCTCTCCTTCGCCTGCAATCCCATGCAGATCTCGAAGGACGACACGGGCGCCCCGGACGGCGACGCCGACACCGACGCCGACGCCGACACCGCCACCGACACCGACACCGTTCCGGTGGACGACGACGGCGACGGCTTCAACAGCGACGAGGACTGCGACGACAGCGACCCGGACATCAACCCTGACGCCGACGAGGTCGACGACGGCGTCGACAACGACTGCGACGAATGGATCGACGAGCTCGAGGTCTGCGACGACGGCGTGGCGCCCTTCGAGGTCATCCAGGTGGCCATCGACGACGCCAGCGACGGCGGTGTGGTCCAGATCTGCCCCGGCACCTACCACGAGAACCTGATGGTCCGCGGCAAGGCCCTCACCGTGGCCTCCATGGAAGGCCCGGAGGTCACCATCGTCGACGGCGGAGGCGCCACCACCCTCACCGCGACGCAGGCCTCGGGTGCGGGCGTGTCCATCCAGGGGCTCACCCTCACCGGCGGCGCGAACGCCCAATACGGTGGCGGCGTGGTGTGCAGCCAGGCCACCCTCGAGATGGTCGACAACATCGTCAGCGGCAACGAGGCCCCCACGGCCGCCGGCATGCTCGGCTCGAGCTGCACCCTGGCGCTCACGGGCAACGAGTTCCTCGACAACCTCGCCACCACGAACGGAGGCGGTGTCTACCTCAACCAGTGCAGTGGCGAGCTCATCGGCAACCTGTTCGAGGGCAACACCGCCAACAACGGCGGCGGGCTGTACGTCCAGGGCGACGGCATGACCATCGCCGAGAACGTCTTCCGGGACAACCACGCCCTGCTGTACGAGCAGGAGACCGCCTTCGGCGGCGGCATGTTCCTCACCGGCGACTCCCCCATCACCGACAACGAGTTCATCGAGAACGTCTCCGAAGACGACGGCGGTGCCGCGTACCTCTACTACAGCTCCGGTGACTTCATCGGGAACCTGGTCCAGCGCAACATCTGCGGCAACGACGGCGCTGGCGTGTACAGCTCGGTGGGCGGCAACCTGTTCGAGGGCAACCTCTTCGAAGACAACGAGGCCTACGACGACGCCGGCGGGCTGCGCATCTACGTGGGCCACGCCACCGTGATCGGCAACGAGTTCTACGGCAACATCGCGGCCGACGACGGCGGCGGCGGAAAGGCCTCCCACTCCCACCAGAACACCTTCGAGGACAACTACTTCGAGGGCAACGTGGCCGGCGACGCCGGGGGCGGCTTCGAGCTGGACAACGAGACCTCGACCATGTCCGACTGCACCTTCGTGGGCAACAGCGCCCACCGCGGCGCCGGGCTGCATGCCTGGCGCAACGAGCAGTCCAACCTGCTGGAGAACCTGCACTTCGAGGGCAACCAGGCCGAGGACTGTGGCGGTGGGCTCTCCATCGACAACGACCTGTACCTCCTCACCGTGCGCAACTCGACCTTCACGGGCAACGTGGCCGACGACGGCGCCGCGATCTGCGTGGACGAGTTCTGGTGGGACACCGACGACGACGACAAGGCCGACGCCGCGTACCGCAGCAACGTCAAGTTCCAGAACCTGGCCATCTACGGCAACGAGTCCCTGGACGACGGCGCGCTGTACTTCCGCATCACCGATGTCACCATCGAGAACGTCGTCATCACCGACCACATCGGCCCCGGTGTGGCGGGCATCGCGGCCAAGCAGGAGAGCCAGGTCGTTTTGCTCAACAGCATCATCTCCGACACCTCGGGGGGCCCCGCCCTGTACGCTGAAGATTCCACCATCCGCGTGAGCTACAGCGACCTGTACGACAACGACGGCGGCATCGCCTCCGGCACCGACGAGCCCAGCGCGGCCGACGGCAACATCGCCGAAGACCCCGACTTCACCGACGCTGGCTCGGGCGACCTGAGCCTGCAGCCCGGCAGCCCCTGCGTCGACGCCGGCAACCCGGCCCGGGCCTACAACGACCCCGACGGATCCAGGAACGACATGGGCGCGTTCGGGGGGGCCTACGGCAGCTGGTAGCAGCGACGGGCCGCGCTGCGGCCAGGCCTTCACGGCGTGTGACTGACTGGGACATCACTGCCACCGACCGCGCGACGTCAGAGCGCCGCGCGCTCGCAGCCACCAGCGCGCAGCACGGACTCTCGCGCCTCGTTCCGCCTGTTACACTCGGAGGCCCACCTCGGCTGGAAGGACCATGGCCGCCGCCAGCACGCCCCCACGCGACGACGCCATCAACGAGCCCAGCCCGCCGACACGCGGGAATGTCCTGGCCGGCGTCACACCGCACCTGGTGCCCCTGGCGGCCTACGCGGCGCTGATCGCCGTGGTCACCTGGCCAGTGATCGCCCACCTGCGCACGCGGCTCATGGGTGACCTGGGCTCCGATCTATGCACCCACCTGTGGTGCCAGTGGTGGAGCGGCGCCGCGCCGGCGGACCAGGGTGGATTCCTGTTCGATGGGGCCCAGAGCATCAACTTCCCCCACGGGGGCAGCCTGGTCAGCTGCTCGCCCCTGAGCGATCTGCTGTCCCAGCCCTTCCAGGCCGCGCTGGGCATCGTCGGTGCCTACAACGCGGTGATGAGCCTGCACATCCTGCTGGGGGCCGTTGGCTGCTACCTGCTGGCTCACTACCTGCTGCGGCACAGGGCCGCAGCGTTCCTGGCGGGCCTGGCCTTCGGCTTCGCCCCCTACGTGCTCTCGTATGGTGTCAGCTCAGGCGGCACCGAGTTGGCCTCGGTGGGCTGGGTGCCTCTGGCCGCGCTCTTCCTGCTGCGCACAGTACGAGAGGGCGGCTGGCGGAACGTGATCCTGGCGGCGGTCTGCTTCGCGGCCCTGGACTACAGCTGCATCTACTACGTCGCCATCTTCCCAATCTTCGCCGTTCTCCTGCTGCTGTGGCAGATTGGCCTGGGGGGTCGAGGCGACAGGGATCTCGTCGAGCTGGAGCACAGGGTAGCGGCCATCGAGCACCCCAAGCCCTGGCCCCCCCTGGGACGGGTGGCCCTCGCCGTGCTGCTGGCCCTGGGGCTGGCTGCGCCCCACCTGCTGCGGCTCGAGGCCGCGGTGACCGCCCCTGACGCCATCCTGGAGGCCAGCCTGGTGGGCGAGCGGACGGGACGGGTCTTCGACATCGCCGATCCCGACGCCGAGAGCCCCCCGCCCGCGTTCGAGCCTGATCCCAACGGCCAGGTGTTCCTGCTCAACGTCGTGCGCCCCGGCTCGATGCAGCTCACCGAGAACGTCACGCGCTTCTACCTCGACCCCTACATGGGGCTGTCCCTGCTCGCTCTCGCGGGGCTGGGGCTGCTGTGGGAGTGGCGCACGCGCGCAGGGTTCTGGCTGGTCATCCTGCTCCTTTTTCTCGCCATCTCGGCGGGCCCCGGCATGGCGGTGACCCAGGACATCTGCCTGCAGGGGGGGAGCTCACCCCTGTTCCGCGCCCTGACCGCGCTGTACCCTGCTCACCCCATGGGCCACGAGGCCTCGTACTACGTCTTCGCGCTGATGGCGCTGGCGATCCTCGCGGCCCGTGGCGCTCGCGCCGCGGTGGGGCGCCTGCCCACGGCCCTGCGCCGGCCGGGCTGGGCGGTGGTGGTCCTGGTGGTCTGCCTGGACCTGTTCCTGGCGTCGGGCACGCCCATCCCCGTCCCCTCCAGCCCGCTGTCGGTCCCTGAGGTCTACCGGGATGTGGCCGCCGGTCAGCCCGGTGACGCCATCCTCGAGATCCCCTTCTTCGACCAGGGCAGCGCCCTGTACGTCCGGGACCACTTCTGCTATCAGGCCTTCCACGGCGCGCCCATCGCAGACACGCTGATCGGCTACCCCGCGCGCTTCCTCGAGGAAAACGCCCTCACCCGCTTCCTGCTCAGCATGGAGCGGGACGGCCCCTCTCGCCCCCCCGGCCAGCTGGACGTGGGTGCCGCGCTGGCGGAGCTGGACGCTGTGGGGTTCCGTTACGTGGTGGTGGACCCGACGGCCTACCGACGGGAGGTGTGGGCCCAGGTGCGGCCTGTGCTCACCGATGGGATGGGCCAGCCCGAGAGCTACGACGACGGCTTCCTGCTGTACCGGATCCCATCGGGCCCGCCGGGGAACCCCTCCCTCCGCTGACCGCGACGCTTCCGCCACTCCGCAGCCCCTCCCCCGCTGGCGGCAGCCTCCCTCACGTCGCCCCCGTAGCCCCGTGGCCACGGTCGGGTGCGGGTGCTACCCTGCCGGAATGTCGCCACGCCCAGCCCGCCCCCCAGCCGGATCGAGGAGCCCATGCGGGCGCTGCTCCTGATCCCGCCGGACGAGGTCCTGGGCAACGTGGTCCGGGACTTCGTCTATGGCTGCTGGTGCGGGGGCAACCTGGTGGGTGGCATCCAGATGCCGCCCCTGTCCCAGCTCTACGTGGCCACGGTGCTGCAGCAGGACGGCGTGAGGGTGCGCCTGGTGGACGCCTCCCAGGATCGCGAGGTCTACGATCGAGCCCTGGCGAGCGCCGAGGAGCTGGACGCCCTGGTGCTGCTGACCTCCACCAACAGCTTCCGCCAGGACGCCCTGGTGGGGCGGGCCTTCAAGGCCGCCAACCCCCGCCTGCGCACCGTCTTCTTCGGGGCGCACCCCACCTTCCAGCCTGAGGCCTGCCTCGATGACCCAGGGGTGGACGTGGGCGTGATGCGCGAGCCCGAGTGGGTGATGCGCGACCTGTTCCGCGCCTGGCGCAGGGGCGAGTCCGGCCACGATGTGCCGGGGCTGGCCTTCCGTCACGACGGCCGGGTGGTGGTCAACCCGCCCTACCCCTTCATCGTTGACCTGGACGAGCTGCCGCTGCCCGACCGCAGCCTGCTTCCCGCGGACGCCCGCTACTTCAACCCCGTGGCCCGCCGCCTGCCCTTCACCTCCATGCAGACCTCCCGGGGGTGCTGGGCCGAGTGCGACTTCTGCACGGTCCCCAGCTTCTTCGGCAACAAGGTGCGCTGGCGCTCCGCCGAGCACGTGCTGGCCGAGATCCGCCAGGTGGTCAACGCCGGCACCCGGGAGATCATGTTCCGGGACGAGACCTTCACGGCCCACAAGGCACGCAACGCCGCCATCTGCCAGGGCATCATCGATCAGGGCCTGGACGTGACCTGGGTGTGCAACGCCCGGGTGGACCGCATCGACGAACAGCAGGTGGCGCTGATGAAGCGGGCCGGCTGCCACCTGATCAAGTTCGGGGTCGAGTCCGGGGATCAGCGCATCCTGGACGGCATCCGCAAGGGCATCACCCTGGCGCAGACCCGGGCCGCCTTCGCAGCCTGCCGAGCCCACGGGGTGGAGACCCACGCCCACGTGATGCTGGGCTGCCCAGGCGAGACCTGGGAGACCGTGGACCGCACCATCGCCTTCCTGCAAGAGCTCGAGCCCGCCACGGCCAGCTTCGGCATCTACACCCCCTACCCGGGCACCGACATCTTCGACCGGGTCCAGGCCGACCACCCCGAGATCGCCGACGGCACGGACGCCGAGCTGGGCAAGCTGCACGTGAAGGGCTTCTTCAACCAGCACTTCAGCCAGCTCGAGGGCCACGAGCTGGAGCGGGCGGTGCGGGTGGCCTACCGGCGCTTCTACCTCCGTCCTGGCTTCCTGCTGCGCCGCGCCCGCGCCACCGCGAGCCCGGCGGAGCTGCTGCGGCGTATCCGGGCAGCGCAGCGGATCGTGCAGTTCAGCGTGCTGGGACGCAACTGATGGCGCCGCCGGAGACCAGGCCGTGAGAGTGCTGCTGGTGCGGCCGCCCAGCCCCCAGGTGGCGATCCTGACCCCGCCCCTGGGCCTGGGCTACCTGGCCGCCGCGGCCCGCCGGGACGGGCACCAGGTCGCCCTGTTCGACGGTCCCGGCCTGCACGGCGGCCTGCCCCAGCTCGAGCGCGAGCTGCGCCGCTTTCAGCCCGAGCTGGTGGGCATCCAGCTGTTCAGCTGCGATCTGGACGCGGTCAGCCAGGTGCTGGCGCTCACGGCAAAGGTGGCGCCCCACGCCCTGACGGTGGTGGGCGGCCCCCACGTCACCGGGGAACCCGAGCGCAGCATGCGCCAGCTCCCCACGGCGCAGCTGGGCTTGCACGGCGAAGCGGAGCCCGGCCTGCTGGCCCTGTTGGCCCGGCTCCAGGCGGGCCTCGAGCCTGGCTCCCCGGAGGTGCCCGGCCTGGTCTGGCGCCGGGATGGCCAGGTGCTCGTCAACCCCAAGGGCCGCAACGCGGACCTCGACGCCCTGCCCTGGCCCGCCTGGGATCTGATGCCTCCCGGACGCTACCCTGCCGCCCCTCACGGCACCTTCTCGAAGCGCCTGCCCACGGCCCCCATCATCACCACCCGGGGCTGCCCCTGCCTGTGCAGCTACTGCTCGGTGGATCTGGTACACGGGCGCAGCATTCGCAGCCGCAGCGCCCGGGACATCGTCGACGAGATCGTCTTCCTGCGGCGCCAACACGGGGTGCGGGAGCTCAACCTCGAGGACGACGCCTTCACCGCCAGCAAGACCCACGCGATGGCCTTCTGCGAGGAGCTGCTGCGCCGCGGGCTCGACATGCCCTGGACCCTTCCCAACGGGGTGCGGCTGGACAAGCTCGATGCCGAGCTGATCCGGACCATGGAGCGCGCAGGCTGCCATGCCATGGCCGTGGGCATCGAGTCGGGCTCCCCGGCGGTGCTGGCCCACATGCGCAAGGGGCTGGATCTGGGCACGGTCCGGGAACGCCTGGCCATGATCACCCGGGAGTCGGACATCCGCCTGCAAGGCATGTTCATCCTCGGCTACCCCACCGAGACCGCCGCCGATCTGCAGCGCACCATCGAGCTGGCCCTGAGCTTGCCCCTGCACCGGGCCCAGTTCGGGCTCTTCCTCCCCCTGCCGGGCACCGCCGTCTACCAGCAGCTCGCGGGGTCGGGCGAGATCGACCCCGACACCCTGCCCTGGCAGGACTTCGTGGTCCACAAGGCGGTCTACGCGCCCCCCGGGCTCACCCGCGCCCAGCTGGTCCAGGCCCGCAACAGCGCCTTCAGGCGCTTCTACCTTCGCCCTGCGATCCTGCGGGACCTGGCCCGCCAGGTACACTCCCCCAGCCAGTGGCGCACGGTGCTGACCAGGGTCCGCCACTACCTGCGCTGATCCCGGGCGCGATACGATGGCCAGGTCCCCACCAGGCCCACCGCAGGAGGGAGCCCGGTCGTGCAGCCCCGCAGCCACCCCCCGCTCTCCGCCCCGCGCCTGGCCCGCGAAGCGCTGCTGGTGGGCCTGGGCTGGCTGCTGGTGGCCCTGGCGCGCTCCCCTGGCCTGACCCTGCACCTGGGCAGCCGCCTGCAGGGACACCCGGACACGGACACGCCCACCGTGCCCTGGACCCTGTGGCATGTGGCCCACAGCATCGCCACCCAGGGTGATCTCGGGGTCCACACCCAGCTCATCGGCTTCCCCGACGGCGGCTCCTTCTGGCCCATGACCCCCGTCGAGGCGGTCCTGCTCACCCCGATCACCCTGCTGGCGGGCCCGGTGCTGGCGGCCAACCTGCTGCTGCCGCTGCACGTCGCCCTGGCCGGCGCCCTGCTCTACGCCCTGCTGCGGAGCCTCACCGGGTCCTGGCCGGCGGCCCTGGCGGCCACGCCGATCCTGGCCCTCTCCCCGGTGCTGCTGTGCAGCGCCCACAACGGGAACCCCGAGGTCAGCCAGCTGTTCTGGCTGCCGCTGGTGGGCCTGGCCACGACCCAGACCGTGGCCCGAGGCGGCGCCTGGCGCACAGCCTTGGGGGGCGCGCTGCTGGCCCTCGCGGCGGTGTCCAACACCTATGTGGGGCTGGCGGCGGTGGTGGTGGCAGGCGCGCTGGGCTTGGCGGCCGGCCCACGCCACTGGAGGCGCTTGGCCGGCCTGCTGGGGGTGGCCGCGCTGCTGGCCGCGCCCTGCCTGCTCTTCGCGCTGCAGGTGAGCACCGCCGACGCCGCGCTGCTCCAGCGCAGCGGCGAGGAGATCCTGCGCCAGCGGCTGGTGGAGGGCCAGGCGGATCTGCTGGGCTTCGTCCTGCCCGGCGCCGTGCGCGCCCTGGGGCCGGACTTGCTGCCCACGGCCTTCCTCAACGGCTGGTCCACTGGCCTGGCTGCCCTGGTCCTGGCCTCGCTGGGCTTGTTCACGGCCCGCAGCCGCCTGGGCTGGTGGGCCCTGGGGCTGGCCCTGGTGGGCGCGCTGCTGGCCCTGGGCCCCTGGCTCGCCCTGGACCACGGGGCACGGCTGACCGGACAGGCCCACATCCCGCTGCCCTACCTCCTGCTGGATCGACTGCCTCCCTTCAACAAGCTCATCGAGCTGTGGCGCTTCGCCATGGTCACCCACCTGGCCGCGGCCATCCTCGCGGGCCTGTGGCTGGCCCAGCGCAGTCGGCCCATCACCCTGGCCGCGGGGGCGCTGCTGCTGGCCGAGGCCATGCTGCTCAACCCCGGGCCGGCAGCCTGGCGCAGCACCACCCCTCCGGACCCCGAGCTGTCCCAGCTGGTCCAAGGCCTCGAGCCCGGCCCCGTGCTGCACCTCCCCGTGCGCCAAGGCCACTGGCCCCTGTACTTCCAGACGATCCACCACCAGCCCGTGGGCATCACCATGGCCAACTCGATGGAAGAGGAGATCTTCGCCCACATGGCCGGTCCCTCGTGGTCCATGGAGTCCGTGGCGGCCATGGCCAAGGCCAAGGGCTATCGCTGGATCATCCTCCACCATCGCCCCGCCATGCAGGCCCTGCAGCCCGTCGTGGCCATCGCCCAGGACCTCGAGGCGGCGGGCATGGTCACCCGTCGCGCGGGGGATCTGACCCTGGTGGACGTGACCCGGGACTGCTGCTGGCCCAGCGCGCGCTACATCTCCATCGATCTCCCGTCGCGAGCCCCCGGCTCGGACCCCTGAGCACCCCAGCGAGAGCCTGGCCCCCCCGACGTGCCCTACCCCCTGACCATCACCGTCACGCCCCCCGCCGGAGCCCCCGCTCCTGGCGTGAGCTTGAGCCTGAGCTTCCTGGGTCAGCAGCAGCAGGTTGATCTCCTACCAGACGGGTCATCCCTCGGCGCCCGCTTGGATCTGCCGAGCGCCCCCCGCTACCTTCGTCTCCAGGCCCACTGCGGAGATGACCAGGACGCGCCAGGCTGCCTGGACGAGCTGGTGATGATGGACTCCATCCACCAAGGGCGGCTGCACTACAGCCTGGTGCAGGTCCAAGGCGGCTCTCAGCTGGTGCGCACCGAGGGCGGCGGACCACCTCTGGCCGCCAGCTTCGCCTGGGGCTTGCTCATGGTGGCCGCCCTGGGGCTGCTGTGGTGGCGGGGAGGCCGCGATGCCTCCCCTTGACCCTGGGCTCCCTGCACCCTGGCCTGCCGGCGTCGGGCTGCCCGAGGCCCCGATGGTGGCGACCGATCTGCTCGAAGGCGCCACGGTGGTCCTGGGCGGCTGGGGCCTGTTCCTGCTGGCGGTGGCTGTGCTGGCCCTGCTGGTTCACCGGGCCAGGCTGCCCGTCCTGGCCGTCCCCGAACGGCGGGCGCCAGTCACCGGGCGCGAGTGGGCCCTGGCGGCCCTGGCCTGCCTGCTCGTCGCCGCGCTGGTCACCTGGCCCATGGCGTCCACCGGCGCTCTGGTGCAGCGCAACTTCGACGGCTTCGGCTCCGCCTGGCTGCTCTTCCAGCTGTCCTCGGGCAGGGGCCTGGCCGAGCTGCTGGACACCTGGCTCTTCGCCCTGCTGGGCGCGCCCCTGGCCTGGGTCCTGGGCCCGGTGCGGGCCTACTCCACGGCCACCCTGGTGGGGGTGGGCTCCATGGGCCTGGCGGCCTGGTGGGCGGCCCGCGGCCCCTTCCGGCTCCCGCCCTGGCCTGCAGGGATCGCCGCCGTCGTCGTGATGGCCAACCCGCTGGTGGGCACCGCCATCACCGAGGGTCACGGCGGCATCCTGGTGGGACCAGGCCTGCCCTTGCTGCTGGGGGCCCTGCAGCTCTCGCCTCGGGAGCGCCCCTGGCGCTGGGCCCTGCTGGTCGCGGGCGCCGGGCTGCTGTGCGCCCTGCAGAGCGGCTACTTCGCCTACCTCGCCGCCGGCCTCACGCCCCTGTGGTGCGCCTGGACACGCCGCCCCCTGTGGCGGGTGCTGGCGCTGGTGGCGCTGCCTCTGGGGCTGTTCGCCCTGGGCACCCTGCTCGCGACCCGGGGTGTGAACGGGGCCGACAGCTGGGCTTGGTACAGCTGGCACATGGGTGCCCTGCCCCCGCCCGCCGTGGTCTCCCTGGACCGCCTGGCCGGCAGCCCGCCAGGCAGCGACGCCCTGCTGCACGGCACGCGCACCGCCTTGATCTTCGTCCTGCTGGTGCTGGGCGTGGTGGCCCCCCTCGTCCGGGGCGATCGCATCGGCCGTGGGCTGGCCCTGCTGGCCCTCGTCGGCGTGCTCGTCGCGCTGGGGCCGGAGCTGCGCCTGACCTGCTCTCCCGACGACAGCTTCGCCGCTCCCCTGCCCTTCGGCTGGCTGGCCCATCGCCTGCCCGCCCTGGCCTTGTTCCGCCTGCCCGCCCGGGCCCTGTGGCTGTACTACCTGGCGGCCGGCCTGGGGGCAGCGCGCACGGTGGCCGCCATGCCGCGGCCTTCCCTGGGCGTCGCGGCGGGCGCGGTGCTCCTGGCCGAGCTGCTGGTGATGGGCGCCCGGCCCTGGGAGGCGCGCACTACCCTCGCCACCGTCCCCTCGGCCTACGGCGCGCTCGAGGCCCACGACACCGTGCTGGACCTCTGGCCCGCGTTCTCCGCCGAGCATCCTCAGGGGGTGGAGCTCAAGGAGCTGAGCTGCTTCTACCAGACCGGGCACCGCCGCCAGCTACCCATGGCCTGCCTCACCGTGCAGCTGGGCGAGAGCCGGCTGATCGCCCTGAATCACCGGGTCCACCACGCCCTGGTGCAGGGTGGGTCGGCACCTGATCTGGATCCATGCGTCACGGCCCTGGCCTGGCACCCTGACAGCTTCGATGCCGCCCGGCGTCAGCCTACGGCCCTCCAGCTCGCGCGCTGGTGGGGACCGCCCCTGGCCGAGAGCACGGACGCGGGGGAGCGAGTCTTGGTCTTCAGGGTCGCGCCGGTCAGCGCCGGCTGCGTTCCTGGACCGACCCACAGTGATCAGGGCGCCACGGGCTCCGGCTCGCGACCGTAGCGCGCCACCGCCAACAGGTTGAAGGGGAACCAGGGCTCCCGGGCCGCGTTGAGGGTCATCCACACCCCGCCATCCGGCGAGGCCAGGACCGCCGGGGAGGCGCTGCCCACCCAGCGGGACCCAGGCAAGGGTTCGGCCGGCAGGCGCTCCCCCGGTTCGCTCTCGAAGACCAGCCCGTCCGTGGACCGCGCGCTGACGATGCCGCCTGCGAAGGGGTGGTAGTAGCTTCGGTAGCCCCCACCTGGCAGGGCGAGGGTGGCGCTGGCGCTGGCGTCCGCCAGCCGCTGACCCGGCTCGCGCTCGAAGCGCAGGCCATCGTCGCTGATGGCGGAGTACACCGCGGGCAGGCCGTCCTGGTGCGGACGCCCCCCCGGGTCCAGCACCGAGGTGAAGTACATGCGGAGGCGCCCGTCCGGCAGCGCCACGACGTCCGGATCCACCACGCTGCGCCCCTGCAGGACCGCGCCAGGCTGGGGCCGCCAGCGCCGGCCGTCCTGGCTGACCGCCACGTGGACCTGGACGCCGCCGGGGCTCAGGGCAGGGTCCAGGCCGCGAGGCGCCGCGACATAGTAGAGGAGCTGCCGCCCATCGGGCAGCTGCAGCCAGCAGGGGTCGACGCAGGCGGTACCGGGCGGAGGATCGGCGCCGCAGTCTCCCTCCAGCTCCAGACTCTCCAGCTCCGCGAAGTCCAGGTCCAGGACCTTCAGCTGCTCGTCGTGCCCGTCGAAGAAGAACAGCCGCCTGCCTCCCTCGGGAGTCCACGCCTGGTGCTGGGTCTCGGCCGGGAAGCGCAGGGGGGTACGCAGCACCTCGAAGTGAAGCCCATCGACCGACCGGGCCTCGAGGACACCGTGGAACAGCGGCGGCGCGAAGGGGACCACCTCGGCGAAGCCCGGCCAGCGCAGGCCCCGGAGCGCGAAGACCGACAGCGCCAGGACCAGCAGTGCTGCGATGGCGACGAGAGGCCGGGAGCGGAGGCGGGCTGTCATGGCTCGGCTACGGTATCATGCCCCTTCCGCTCCAACCCACCAGGCAGCGCGCCCCCGTGACTCCGCCCACTCCCGAGACCCACAGCGACCGCGCGCCCCGCTCGACCGTGCAGCGGGCGCGTCGCGAGGCCCCCTGGCTGCTCGGCGTGGTGGCGAGCACGGTGCTGATGGGGCTGCGGGTGGGCGCGTTCCAACCCCACGCCAGCCCCAGCGGTGCCGACTGGTGGGAGTATCGCCTGTGCGCCCACGTGCTGCAGCACCCCGAGTACGCCCACTACTACCCGCCGTGGCGCCCCACCGTGTACCCCTACCTGCTGGGGCTGCTGGGCGAACCGCTGGGCTATCCCTGGGCGGCCGAGCTCTTGGCCTCGGGCTCGGCGGTGCTGATGCTGCTGGGGGCCGCCCTGGCCGCCCGTGCGCTGGCGGGCCCCTGGGCCGGCGCTGTGGCGGCGCTGGGGGTAGCCCTGCTGCCCACCCTGTCGCCCGGCAGCCACTGGACCAACCCCTACCCCCTGATGGGAGCGCTGGTGGCCCTGGGGATCGCCGCCGCCCTGGCCGCCCAGCGCTGGCCTCGCTGGCCCTGGGTCGCCACCGCGGGCCTGATCACGGGGCTGGGCTGGGCCGCGGACAACCGGGGCATCATGCTGGCGCCCCTGACCCTCGCCCTGGTCGCCCTGGGCCCGGTGGGGAGCCTGCGGTCCACCTGGAAGACCCGCGCCGCCCTGCTGCTGCTGGCGCTGGCCACCATGGCACCGGGAAAGGCCCTCGAACGAGCGGTGGCGGTCAAGCAGGCCGCGGGCATGTTCGACAACGCCGCGGCGGCCGTGGACCCGGGCAAGGTCGTCCCGCCCATGAACCTCGGCGAGCCCCCCAAGGGCGCCACACCCAAGCCCCCACCGCCGCCCACCCCCGGCTCGGATCAGCCCGCCTGGCGCCGGGTGCTGGACCAGGGTTCCGCCGCACTGGCCGGCCGGCGCATCCAGGGGCACATGATCGAGCAGCGCAGCCTGCCTCCGCTGACCCTGTGCTGGCTCCCCCTGCTGGCATTGCTGCCCGGACGTCGAGGTTGGCGGGGCTCGCTGGCCGCCTTGGTGGTGCTGGGCTTCACCCTGGTGCAGGTGCTGGTCCCGGCCTGGCTCACGGACTTCGGAGCTCGCTACGCCTACTTCTTCCTGGCTCCCGTGGTGGTGCTCGTCACCGCCGCACCGTTCCGGCTGGTGGACTCCGTGGCCGGGCGCCTGCCCCGCTGGCTCCAGCGTGCCGGGGCGGGGCTGGCGGCCCTGGCCCTGGTGCTCGTGCTGTGGGGCCGCCGGCCGCCCCAGGACTTCCTGTTCTTCCCCGAGGACCGCGCCATCCAGCAGCTGGACGTCTTCTTCGCGGATCAGCTCGCACCGGGGGACCGCTGGATGGAGTGCGGCGTCCTGGGGGCCGAGACTCACTGGTACCCCCGCCTGATGCACGACGGCGACCTCAACCCCTACGGCGCGGACTGGGAGCTGTGCCGAGCCTATGTGGCCGAACCTCCCGCGCCCGGAGAGCGCCGCTGGCTGGTGAGCGTGGCGAACCTCACTCAGGCCACCCCCGAGGCCCCAGGCCTGCCCTTCTCCTCCTCCATCCCCGACCCAGCCGGGCTAAGCTGGCAGGAGCGGCACCGCTTCCGGCTCGGCCCCGAGACCCCCGAGGTCATCGTCTGGAGCCAGGAGCACAGCGACCGCCCCTAGCTCTCCCCTCCCCTCCGCCCCCTCCCGCCCATCGTTGGAGCGCCCGTGACCGGGTCCTCGCTCGTTTCCACCGTCCACCGCTCCCTCCGCGTCACCGCCGCGGCGTGTTTGGTGGTGAGCCTGGGCTGCACAGAGCCTCCCAAGCCGGACGACGAGGGGCCGGCTCGCTTCGAGAAGCCTCCCGCCGATGTCCCGTTTCGCGTGGAAGATCCAAACTGGAAGCAGCTCTTCACGGCCACCTCCACAGACGGGCTGCACTGGGAGACGAGCAAGACTCCCCTGGCCGTGTCCGCCTCTTCGCCCCAGCTGGTGCGGGTCGGCAGACATCTGCGCGTGTACTTCGTGGACCATGGCGAGTCCCTCGCCTGGCTGCCCTTCGAGGGCGGCGCCACCACGCCGGTGGTCATCGAGGGGCTGGGAGAAGGCCTGCAGGTGGACCCCTGCGTGTCACCCACAGCCGACGGTGGGCTGCGGCTCTACTTCATCCACCACCCCAGCGAGGCCGACCCAGGCCTGAGCCCCCACAACAGCATCGTCTCGGCCGTCTCCGACAACGGCAAGAGCTGGACCCTCGAGCCCGGGCTGCGCATGGAAGGCGGCTACGTGGACCCCGACGTGGTCGAGCTGCCCGAGGGTGGGCAGCGCATGTACCTCACCCGCAGCACCCACGAGGTGACCAGCGCCCTCTCTGCGGATGGGCTGAGCTTCGAGCTCGAGGACGGCCTGCGCTTCGAGGGTGGCGGCGTGACCTCCACCCTGCTCACCACGGATGGCTGGATGATGTTCTTCCACCGGGAGGGCACCCTGGGCAGGGTGAGGTCCCGCAAGGGCCTGCGCTTCGACGGCTACCAGCGCCTGGACATCGCCGCCCCCGAAGGCGGCCCGTGGATGCTCGAGGCGCCCTCGGTGCTCTGGCACGAAGACCGGCTGCTGATGGTCTACGTGCTGGCGCCCACCAGCGCCGAGCAGGTCTTTTGATGCGCGCTGGGCCAAGTGTCCGCTGTACTGAAAAGGCGCTCCAGCAGCAGTGATATTACTAAGCAAGCTCCAGGCCTCACCGCCCCGAGCCCTCCCAGGCCTAGCCGGGAGCCGCCCGATCCCGCCCTCCAGAAGGCGCACCGTGAACACCCCCATCCTGCTGACACTGCTCGCCAGCCTCTCCGCCCAGGGCCAGCAGCCCACGCCCGGGCAAGCCGCCAAGGCCCCGCAGCAGCAGATCACCATCCAGCTGGTCAAGGCCCCCGCGGGCGCCAAGATCTACGCCGAGCGCATCGGCTACGAGACCATTCGGCTCAAGGATAACGGCGCCGCCGTGCTCGAGGGGACCTTCGACGCCGATCCCATGCGCAGCCTCCAGCTTCGCATCGACCAGCGCGACGCCCAGGGCACCCGCGAGCTCTGGGACGGGCTGGCCCTGCTCACCGATCAGGCCCACGAGCGCATCGCCTTCTCCTACGAGATCGGCGGCGCAGGGGCCCGGGCCGTCCGCATCCCCGCCTGTCCGGCCCCCACCCCCGCCACTGACCAAGAACCCTCCAAGCCCTACATCGTAGCCATGGGCTGGAGCGGGCTGGCGCTGGTCTACATCGGCTTCCTGGCGGTGGTCGCCGCACTGCGCTGGCGACGGTCGGAGCCCACGTGAGCAACACGGACGCCCGGCCCAAAGAGCCCATGGCCTGGCTCCACCGCCCCGCAGGCAGCGCCTTCGTCGTGGCGTTCTTTCTGCTGGTGGCCACCATCTTCAGCTGGCCGGCCGCCACCCTGAACCCCGCCGTGTTGGTCACCCGACACTTCGACCTCTACGTCAGCGTCTGGCTGATGGAGCAGGCGGTGGACGGCTTCCCCAAGCTCATCGCGGCGGGCAGCGGCTGGCCCGACGGCGAGAGCCTGCAGCGCGCCGACTCCATCCTCATGCTCGCCCTGGCCTGGGCCAGCCGCGGGGTGCTCTCGGGTTGGCTGACGGCCACGCTCTACACGTGGCTGGTACCCTTCCTCAATGCCCTCGCCGCCGAACACTGCGCCAGGCGCGTGCTCGCGGTGCGCCGCCCGTGGAGCCTGCTGGCGGGGCTGAGCTTCGGCTTCTCGGGCATCGCCGCCAGCGCGGTGCTCGAGGGCCATGTGTACCTGCTGATGGCCTGCTGGCTGCCGCTGATGATCACCACCGCGTGGACCGGGCCCGACCACGGCCTGCCCTGGGGTCGGGGCGCGCTGCTGGGCCTGCTGTGGGTGCTGGCCCTGCTCACCAGCGCCTACCAGGGCATCCCGGCCACCCTGCTGCTGCTCGTGCTGATCGCCGCACGCCCACGCACGGTGCTGCGCCTGCTGCCCGGCGCCGCCATCGTGGCCCTGCCCGCCGCCGCCCTGTACCTCTGGATCTTCGCACAGGGTGCCGGGGTGGACTCTGGCCAACCCAAGCCCGAGCTGATCCTCTCCATCGGCACCGCCACCCTGGCCACCCTCACCACCTGGACCACACGGCTCGACGTGGTGGGGCACTCGGTGGGCGCTCCCCTGGCCTTCACCACCTTCTGGCTGCTGCTGTTCTCCCCCGTGCTGCTGTGGGGCCAGAAGGGCTGGCGTGCCCTGGCCCTGCTGGCCGTCGCGGCGCTGCTGATCTGCTTCGGCAAGGACTTCCGCGTGGTCGAAGGCGGCGCGTCCCTGCCATCCTTCATCGCGCCGCTGGTGGAGTATCGAGGGATCGACACCTTCCGCTTCCCCATCCGCTTCGCCTGGCTCTTCACCCTCTGCGCCGGGCTGGTCGGCGCGGCGGTGCTCCAGGCGCTCTCCCGGCGCCTCTCCCCGACCCTCCTGCTGCCGGTGCTCGCGCTGGCTGTGGGGGACGCCGTACTGGGCACGGGGCTGCCGTTCCGGGTCACGCGCTCCATGGCCCAGATCCCCAGCGCCTACGAGCACGCTCCCCAGGGTCTCGCCGTGCTCGACCTGTACGGCCACTCCCTGGACGGCACCGACAACGAGCTCGAGATGTGGACCCGCAGCCTGTCCTGCTACTACCAGGCCCACCACCGCCGTCCCGTGATGGAGCTGTGCGTCGACACCGAGATCGACAGCCCGCGGGAGCCCATGGATGCCGTCCTGTCCAATGTGCTCTTCGAGCACTCCGGTGACCCCAGCAGCTCGCCCCTCGAGCTCGCCAGGCTCGACCTGGTGGAACAGAGGGTGGGCAGCGTGGTCCTGCACAGCGACTTCTACCGGCCCAGCGACGACGCAGCCCTGCGCGACGGCCTGCAGCGCATGCTGGGCCCCGCCGTCGTCGAGACCCAAGACGGTGGTGAGCGGGTGGTGCTCTACCTGGTGACTGACTCCACACCGCAAGCTCAGCCAGGCGCCAGTGAGCGTCCCCCAGCTCCCCCGCCCCAGGATGTGCAGCTCGCGCTGTGACAGCCTCGGGGCGCTGAGCTCAGGTCGCACGCCCAGCGCTGGCCAGGCTGGCGTGCTAGCTTCGCCCACCCGCCCTTTCCGCCGATGAGGTCACCCGAATGCAGCGCTCCGTCGGCCTGCGCATCCTGCTGTCCGCGGCGCTCGCTGCTGGCACGGCAGGCCTGCTGGAGCTGGCGGCGGGCTACGGCAACCAGCGCTGGCAGCTGGATCTCTGCCTCGAGGGCGAGATGGAGTTCGATCGGGAGCTGTTCTGGCGCCTGCCTCGCCAGGGCTGGCGGGACCGTGTCCCCGTGCAGATCGGCCCCATGCACCTCCGGGAGCACCAGCACCCCTCTGTCCCCCATGGGCGGCCGGAGCGCCGAGTGCTGGCCCTGGGGGACTCCTCCATCTTCGGCTGGGGCGTGGGCGCCCAGGACGGCTTCGCCCACCAGCTCGAGCTGCAGCTTGCCCAGTCCTGCCCAAGCTGGCACTGGGTGGTCATCAACGGCGGCGTGCCAGGCTACTCCTCGCACCAGTCCCTGGGGCTGCTGGAGCGCCTCAGCGAGCAGGTAGACCCGGACCTGCTCATCGTGGGCAACCTCTTCGACGACGCCATGCACTGGCGCTGGACCGATCGGCAGCTCGAGGAGCGCCTGGCGTCACCCCTGGCCCTCGCGTCCATGGGAATGCGCGCCCTCACCCGCAGCACGCAGCTGGGGCGGGCAGGCACCTGCCAGCTGCGGGTACACGGGCCGGAGCGCTTCCGGCGGCGGGAGAGCATCCCCTGGGAGACCCTCCGGCTCTACGCCGAGGAGCCCATCGAGGGCCCCGTGCGCGTGTCCCTCGAGGACTACCGCGCAAACATAGACGCCATGCTCGACCACATCGAGGCGCGGGGGGGCAGGGCCGTGGGCCTGCTGCTGGCCCGGGAGAGCGAGGTGCGCGGGCTGGATCGGGACCCCCTCATGGACCAGTACCGCCAGGCCATGACCGGGATCATGGCGGCCCGGGGCTACCCGGCCGTGGACCTGGCGCCCGCCTTCAGCGCCGCCCTGGCCGAGCACGACACCCTGTGGCTGGACGAGATCCACCCAGACTCCACCGGCCACGCCATCATCGCCCGGGAGCTCGCGAGCGCCATCGCGGCGACGCCCTCGTGCGCCGCTGAGGCAGGCCCCTGACGCCTCCTCGAGCCCCCCACTGCGCGACGATCCGGACTCCCCGAGGCGCACGACCGCGCGAATGGTCCTGCTGCTCTTGCAGGCCGTGGTAGGCTCCCTGCAAGCGGAACCCCTGCCCTCGCCGGGCGAAAACCACCGCACGGGAGCAGCACCATGTACCTGCGTCACCTCACCCTCTTGGCCGCACTCCTGCTGGTGTCCTGCGGCAAGGACGACGACACGGGAGCCAAGACCTGGGAAGGGGCCAACCCCGGCGAGTGCGCTGACGGCGCCGACAACGACGGCGACGGCCTGTACGACTGCGATGATCCCGACTGTGCGGGGGCTCCGGACTGCGATGAGAGCGACACAGACACCGACACCGACGCAGACAGCGACACCGACGCAGACGCAGACAG
>CALDOK010000124.1 GCA_937912125.1 uncultured Pseudomonadota bacterium | reverse complement strand
GGAAGCGGATGGGGGCGATGCCGATGCCGCCGCCCAGCAGCACCGCGGGGCCGGACAGGTCGAAGGCCGAGCCGTAGGGACCGCGCAGGCCCAGCTTGTCGCCGGGCGCCAGGGACATCATGGCCCGGGAGAAGGGGCCCAGGGCCTTGACCGTGAGCTCCACCTCGCCCGCGTGCTGCTCGGAGATGCTGAAGGGCTTCTCGCCCAGCCCTGGCAGCCAGGCGAAGACGAACTGGCCGGGCTGGGAGGCCGGGAAGGGGGCGGGCAGCACGAAGCTGCGGGTGTCGGGGCCGTGCTGGATGACGCGCAGGATGGGCTGGGCGCGGTGGCCCATGGTGGGGATCTCACGCACGGGCCACCCCGATGATCTCGGTGATCGATGTGCAGCCTTCGTGCTCCAGCCAGGCCTCGAGCGCGCGGTTCAGCTCGTCCAACAAGCCGGCACCCTGGCGCCACAGCCCGGTGCCCACACCCACGGCCGAGGCCCCGGCCATGAGCACCTGCAGGGCGCCGTCCAGGGTCTCTACCCCGCCGGTGCCGATGATGGGGAGCGTGCAGGCGCCGCGGATCTCCCACACGGCACGCACGGCCAAGGGCAGGATGGCCGGGCCCGACACGCCGCCGATGGTGTTGGTGAGCACGGGCTTGCGGAAGCCAGGCTCGATGACGATGCCGGGGCCGATGGTGTTGATGGCGGTGAGGGCCGAAGCCCCAGCCTGTTCACAGGCCCGCGCCATGACCGCCAGCGAGGGGCAGTGGAAGCTCAGCTTGGTGGCCACGGGGATGCCCCCGGCGGCCTCCACCGCGGCCCGGGTGATCTCGGCGGTGGCCACGGGATCGGCCGAGAACGGCACGCCGAACTCGGAGCTGACGTTGGGGCAGCTGACGTTGACCTCGATCATGTGGGGCGCGGCCTTGGCGAGCTCCACCGTGACCCGGGCGAACTCCTCGGGGCTGGCACCGAAGACCGACGCGATGATGGGCGCGTCGCAGCGGGCGCGGAAAGCTGCGATCTCACGAGCCATGAACGACGCGCCGGGACCCGACAGGCCCACGGCGTTGAGCAGGCCATGCTCGAAGGGGGCCACCACGGGGTTGGCGTGGCCCTTGCGAGGATCCCAGGCCACGGACTTGGTGGTCACGGCCCCAGCGCCGCGGTCTACGGCGTAGGCCATGGACGAGGCCGAGACTCCCAGGATGCCCGAAGCCAGCACGAAGGGCCGCTCGAGCCGGACCCCGGCCAGGGTGGTGGCGAGGGAGACCGCGCTCACCGCGGGCAGCCCTTGCGCCAGGCCGATCGGGGCAGCACGAACTGCATGTCACGCAGCCTGAACACCCGCTCGCAGAAGCAGCAGCGGAACTTCAGGGCCTTGGGGTCCACCGCCACGAAGCGGGTGGTGACGGCGCCTTCGGTGTTGGTGACGCAGTTGGGGTTGCGGCACTGGCCCATGCCCAGGATGGTGCGCGGCGGCTGCAGCACGATGCGCTCGATGACCTCGAAGCCCTCGACGCGCTTGATGGTCACGCCGGGGGAGACCAGCGCGATCTGCTCGAGCACGGCGGCGGGCAGGGGATGGTCGTGAACCTTGACCATGTCCTTGAGGCCCTGCTTGGTGCTGCCGTAGTTGAGCCCCAGGCTGACCATGGCCTTCTCGAGGCCGGGGTGGGCGTGGATGATCTCCACGATCCGTGGGCCGTGGCCGGCGGTGATGTGGTCGATGACCACGCCGGACTCGATCTTGGGGATCAGCAGGTGCTGGTTGGACGGGTTCATCGCGCCTCCCAGGGGTGGTGACCGACGAAGCCCGGCGCCGAAAGGCGCGCTCCTGCCGGATGTAGACTCGGTGAAGGCGTGGCGGAGCCACGTCGAGGGGAGGCCGCGCCGGGAGGGGTGTGGCTGGCAAGCCGCGCGAGTTGGACAGTGCGCCTGGGAGGTGCTGCCATCACAGCGTCACCCCCAGGTGGTGCATCAGGACGGCCTGTCGCATGATCATGCCGTTGCCGACCTGCTCGAAGTAGCCGGCGTGGGGCGTGACATCGACGTCGGGCTTGATCTCGTTGACCCGCGGCAGCGGGTGGAGGACCTTCATGTGGGGCCTCGCGCCCTCGAGCATGGAGGCGTCCAGCTCGAAGATGTTCTTGACCTTCTCGTACTCGACGATGTCGGCGAAGCGCTCCTTCTGGATGCGCGTGACGTAGAGCACGTCGCAGTTGCGCACCGCCGCTGCCAGATCGTCGGTCTCGACGAAGGACTGGCGGCGGCCATCGCTGTCGTACTTGAGGTACTCGGGCACCCGCAGGCTCTCGGGGGAACAGAGCAGGAACTCGTTGCCCTCGAACATCATCAGGGTCTTGAGCAGCGAGTAGACCGTGCGGGAGTAGCGCAGGTCGCCCGCCAGGCAGATCTTGAGGTCCCGCACCCGGCCGAAGAACTTCTGGATGGTGTACATGTCCAGCAAGGTCTGGGTGGGGTGCTGGTTGGTGCCGTCGCCCGCGTTGAGCACGGGCAGGCGGCTGGCCTCGGCGGCCAGGCGAGCGGCGCCCTCCTGGGAGTGCCGGATCACCATGATGTCGGCGTAGTTCTCGACGGTGTGGATGGTGTCGAGGAAGGACTCGCCCTTCTTGACCGAGGTGGTGGAGACATCCGAGAAGCCCATCACGTCGCCGCCCAGGCGTCGCATGGCTGCCTCGAAGGACAGCTTGGTGCGGGTGGAGGGCTCGAAGAACATCTCGAGCAGGATCTGGCCCCGCAGGATGTCCAGCTTCTCGCGGCGAGGCACATGCTCGATGGCAGCGGCCTGAGCCAGGTAGCGCTCGATGTCGTCCCGGGACAGGTCGTTGATGGAGATGAGATCGCGCTTCATACGATGGCCTCCAGCAGCGCCCGCTGGGCGTCCACCCAGGCCGCCGGGTCGTCGGCGCCCAGCAAGGCACGGCCTACGATGACGTGGTGGCGCTGGAAGAAGGGGAACCTGGCCGGGTCGCCCCCCTGGCTGCCGTAGCCGGGGGAGTAGTACTCCATGTCGGGCTCGAGGCCGGCCGCGAGGGCCGCCGCCTGGGCCACGTCCGGCTTGGTCAGGGGCATGACGAAGGCGCGCACTCCGGCTTCGCGGGCGATGCCGTACATGCGCTCGGGTGCGGCATCCAGCAGGAAGCCTCCCTCGCGGTCCAGGTAGCCCGGGTGGGTCATGGCGCCGCCCACGATCACCTTGCGCCCTTGCTCGTGCAGGGCCTCGATCCAGGCACGCAAGGTGACAGGCCCCGCCTGGGGGAAGAGGATCACCTCGTCGATGCCGGCGTGGGCCATCACCCGCGCGAACAGGGCGCCGGTGGCGGGGATGTCGGTGGCGGCCTTCTGGTGGTCGTAGATCACCGGCTTGTCGCTGTGGGCGCGGATAGCCTCCACTGCCCGGGGCAGCCCGTGGGTGAGCCCCATGGAGAAGCCCAGCTTGAAGCCGTGCACAAAGGGATGGTCGCCCAGGGCGCGCACCACGCGGACCATCGCGTCCAGCTCGGTGACATCCAGGGCGGGGATGATGCTCCAGGTCTTGGCGCTCATGCACCCTCCTCGTAGAAACGCAGCACCGAGCCCACGTGGGCCGGTTCGTTGCGGGCCAGCCAGTCCACCAGGAAGGGCAGGTCCACGATGGACGCCATGGGGGGCAGGGCGGGGTCGAGGGCCACGCCCCTGGGCCGTCGGTCCACGGCTACCAGGATGCCCATGGGACGCATGCCGAAGGTCTGGTCGATCATCTTGACCGCCTCGACCTTGGTGCCTCCCGAGCTGTACACATCGTCGATGACCACCACCCGGTCGCCGTCCACGGGCAGCTTGCCCACGAAGCTGCCGCCTTCGCCGTGGGCCTTGCGCTCCTTGCGGTCGTAGAAGAAGGGCAGGTCCTTGTGCAGCTCGAGGCTGGCGGCCTGGGCGATGGCGCTGACCATCACGATGCCCTTGTAGGCCGGGCCGAACAGGTGGTTGCAGAGGGGGAAGTGGTCGTCCAGGGCCTGGGCCATGATGACGCCGAGCCCCGCGAGCTGGTGGCCGGTGGCCACGTCTCCCAGGTTGACGAAGAAGGGGGAGCTGGCCCCCGACTTGAGGGTGAACTCCCCGAAGCGCAGGGCACCTGCGTCGACGAGCAAGCGAACCAGATCGTCTTGGTAGCTCATGGGGTGAAGACCTCCTGGGCGCCGCGGGCCCCGGTGAAGTGTCCGTTGAGGTAGGCGACGGCTCCGCTGACCAGGGTGGCGCGCACGCGCCAGGCCAGGGGGACATCGGCGAAGGGGTCGAGGCCGGCGCGTGTGATCACCGGGGCCTTGGGCTCGTCGGGGGCGCGCTGGACCAGCACGAGATCAGCGCTGTTGCCGTCGCGGATGCCGTCGCGGTCGGCGATGCGGTAGCAGCGGGTGGCGCCCGCGCAGGCGATGCGGGTGAGCTGGGCGTCGCCCACCCAGCCGGCGTCGCGAGCATGCAGCAGCAGGGGCCACAGCCACTCGATGCCGGCGATGCCCGAGGGGGGCGTGTCGGGCAGGGCGTTCTCGGCGGGGGCATGGGGGGCGTGGTCGGTGGCCAGGAAGTCGATGGCCCCGCTGACCAGGCCTTCTTGCAGCGCGGCCCGGTCCATGGCGGAGCGGATGGGGGGATTGCACTTCAACCAGCCCCCGCGGGCCAGCTGATCCTCGTGAGTGAAGAGCAGGTAGTGGGGGCAGGTCTCGCCGTACACGTCGAAGCCGTCGGCCTTCATGCGGGTGAGCCAGGCCACCTCGTCGATGGTGGCGGCGTGGAGGATCACCACCCGAGGACGCTCCACAGGCGGCAGCGCGCGCAGGGCGTACTCGATCTTGCTCAGGGCGCCCCGGATGGAACCTCGGGGGCGGTGCACGTGGTGGGCGATGCGACGCATGTCATAGGGGCCTTCACAGAAACACGTGTCGTCCTCGGCGTGGATCGCCACCACGGGCCAGGCGCGGAACAGGGCCTCGAGCTGCCCGGGATCGTTGACCCCTGGGTGGGCCGAGCTCTTGGCCATGTAGACCTTGAGGCCGCAGATGCCGGGCGCGATCCGAGCCGCCAGGGCCGGGTCGCTGTGGCGCGGGGTGGCCTGCATGAACAGGCCCCAGTGGGTGGCGCTCTTGCGGCGGAAGCGCTCGCGCTTGGCGTCGAGGCGCCGGGCGGTGGAGCTGGGCGGCGCGTTGTTTGGCATGTCCAGCAGGGTGGTGACACCCCCCGCCAGGGCCGCGCGGGTGCCGTTGGCGATGCCTTCCTTGTAGGCCTGGCCGGGCTCGCGCAGGTGCACGTGGGGATCGACGAAGCCGGGCAGGATGAGCTGGCCGGCGGCGTCCAGATCACCCGGACCCGCCTGGGCCAGGGCGCCGGGCAGCAGGCGCAGGCGGCCCTGCACCACGTCGATCAGCCCGTCGATCCAGGACCCCTGGGGGTCGAGCCAGCGCGCGTTGACGATGCGCATGCCTACTCCCACTCGATGGTACCTGGAGGCTTGGTGGTGACGTCGTACAGGAGCATCCCGGCGCCGTCGATGGCGCCCACGGCGGCCACCACCTGGGCCAGCAGCCCGGGCTCCATGCGGTAGAAGTCCGCGGTCATGGCGTCGCGGGAACACACCGGGCGCAGGACGAAGGCCTGATCGCCAGCGCCGTCGAACAGGGGCAGCGCCACCACGGGCATCTGCCAGATCTGCAGGCAGCCCACGGTGAGCTGGTGGGCCACGTGATCCACCTGGCGCAGCAGGTCCATGGCTGGCCGGGTGAGGAAGCTCGGCCTGAGGGTGAGGGGACGGGGATCGTGCCCGCCGGGTACGAACACGGCCCGGTTGAGGCTGCGGAAGCGGTTGACCAGCTCGGCGGCGCAGGCCTGGATGGCGGCCCAGTCGGGAGCTCGGTCGTCGGGGTACCACAGGGCCGCGGGGTGCTCGTAGGTGCGGGAGTCGCCCTGGACCCCCACCGAGCGCACGGGCAGCACCGCCGCGCGCATGCCGTGGCGGGCGGCGATGGCCGAGAGCTCGGCCGTGTCGGCATCGTAGCCAGCGGGTGGCGAGGCCTGGTCGGTGCACAGGGCGCGGATGGCCAGGGCCGGGCCGGGGAAGGGGTGGCGGTCCACCAGGCGGTCGGGCAAGCCCAGCTCGCGGCCCACGTCGCGCACCTCGTGCTTGTACAGATCCAGCAGGGGCTCCACCACTCGCCCGGCGTCGATGAGCGCCTGGATCTCGCTGACCCGGTTGTGGTGGGTCTTGATGGTGGCTGCCTTGTCGGTAGCGCCGGACTCGATGCTGTCCGGGTAGATGGTGCCCTGGGCCAGCAGCCAGTCGGCGCCCAGATCCAGGGCCTTGACCTCGTCGTTCACCACGTCCACGAACAGCCGGCCGATGATGTGACGCTTCTGCTCGGGCTCCACTACGCCCTCGAGCTCACCCAGGAAGCGGGCCTCGGCCTGGGCCAGGCGCAGGTTGGTGAAGCCCAGCCCCGCCAGGAACTCCATGATCTCCGAGGACTCGCCCAGGCGCATGAAGCCGGTGTCCACGTGCAGGGAGTGCACCCGATCCGGCCCGAGGGCCCGGATGAGCAGGGCCAGGGTGACCAGGGAGTCGACCCCGCCGCTGACCAGCAGGAACACGTCGCGGTCGCCCACCTGCTCGCGGGCCTGGCGCGCCAGCAGCTCGGTGTAGCTGCCCGGGTCCCAGTCTCGACGCTGGGTGCAGCGGGACAGGAAGTTGTCCAGGATGGCTTCGCCGTAGACCGTGTGGCTGACCTCGGGGTGGAACTGCAGCCCGAAGATGCGGCGGTCGGGGGACTCGAAGGCGGCGACGGCGAGGGTTGGGGACGAGGCGGTCACCTTCCAGCCAGCGGGCAGGTCGGTGACCCGGTCCCGGTGGCTCATCCACACGGTCTGGACCGGGCTGAGCCCCTGGAACAGGGTGGCGTCGGTGGTGCAGTGGGCCTCGGCCAGACCGTACTCGCCCTCGCCTTCGCCGTGGACCTCGCCACCTACGGCCCGCGCCAGCAGCTGGTGCCCGTAGCACAGGCCCAGGATGGGCACCTGGACCGCCATGGGATCGAAGTGCAGCGCGGGAGCGCCGGGCTCGTAGACGGAGCTGGGCCCCCCCGACAGGATGATGCCCACCACGTTGGGCTCGCCGGGCTGGAAGCTCTCAGGCTGCTCGATGCGGCTGTAGACCCCCAGGCCGCGCACGGCCTTGGCGATCAGGTGGGTGTACTGGCCGCCGTAGTCCAGGATGACGACGGTCTCTACTTGTTCTTGGAGCATACCCTCTCCTGCTCGAGCTCCTCGAGGTCGCGGTCGGACAGCTCTGTGGGGTAGACGCCCGAGAAGCAGGCGAAGCAGCAGGGCAGGTCCGAATACAGGGCCTGGAGATCCTCGAGCTGCTGGTACACCACGGCGTCAGCGCCCATGTAGCGGGCGATCTGCTTGACCGAGTAGTTGGCCGCGATCATCTCGCGCTTGATGGACATGTCGATGCCGTACACGCAGGGGTGTACGAAGGGGGGTGAGGCCGAGACGAAGTAGACCTCGGCCGCGCCGGCGTCCTTGAGCATGCGCACCAGGTGGCGCGCGGTGGTGCCTCGCACGATGGAGTCGTCCACCACGGCGATCTTCTTGCCCGCGATGACGTCCTTGATGGGGTTGAGCTTCTGGCGGACCGTGCGCTCGCGGGCTTCCTGGGTGGGGTTGATGAAGCTACGGCCCATGTGGGGGTTCTTGACCAGCCCACGCCGGTAGGGCGCCTCGAGGCTCTCGGCCATGCCCGAGGCGAAGAAGTAGGCCGAGGAGGGCACGTCGATGACGATGTCGGGCGCGAGCCCCGACTTGGCGAAGGTAGCGGCCAGGGGGCGGGACATGCGCACCCGCTCGCCGGCCACGGTGCGGCCGTGCAGCACGGAGTCTTCGAGGGCGAAGTAGATGTACTCGAAGACGCAGAACGCGGGCTTCGCGCGCTCGCAGATGCGGGTGTGGACCTGGCGCTCCATGTCCACGAACACGGCCTCGCCCGCTTGCACGTCCCGCAGCCGCTCGAAGCCCAGGTAGTCGAAGACGTTGGTCTCGGAGGCGAAGATGTAGGCGGGACCTTCGTCGTCGAAGCGCTGCCCCATGACCATGGGACGGATGCCGCGGGGGTCGGTGAAGGCCACCATGCCCACGTTCGCGATCATGGCGATGACCGAGTAGGCGCCCTGCACCTTGCGCTGCACCGCGGCGACACACTCGAAGATCTCGTCCACCGAGATGCGGGAGAGGTTCTTGGTCTCGAGCTCGGCGGCCAGGGCGTAGAGGATGAGCTCGACGTCACAGGTGGTCTGCACCAGCCGGTGGTTCTCCTGGTACAGGCTGCGGCGCAGCTGCCCGAAGTTGGTGACGTTGCCGTTGTGCACCATGGCCACGCCGAGGGGGTAGTTCACCGCCATGGGCTGGGCGTCGAGCTCTTCGTTGGAGCCCTGGGTGGCGTAGCGCACGTGGCCCAGGCCCATGGGCCCCGCCAGCCGCGGCACATGCCGCTCGGCGAAGACCGTGCTGACCAGCCCCAGGCCCTTCTTCATCTTGAAGGTGTTGTTGAAGGTGACGATGCCCGCGGCGTCCTGGCCCCGGTGCTGCAAGGCCAGCAGGCCCGCGTGCAGCTCGGGGAAGACGTCGTGCTGACCAGCGATCCCGATGATTCCGCACATGCTAGGCGCTCCCTGGCGCCTGTGCGGCGCCCTCGAACAGTGTGTCCAGGACCTCGGCGTAGAAGCCATGCTCGACCGCCAGGCCGCGCTGCTCCACCTGCTCGAGGCTCGTGCATCCGTGCAGGTCCACAGCTCGCTGCGCCAAGATGGGGCCTGTGTCCAGCCCCTCGTCCACCAGGTGGACCGTGATCCTGGTGCTCTGCAGCTTGCTCTCCCAGGCCCAGTCGTAGCCGTGCAGGCCCTGGTGCTCGCGGGTGTCGGCAGGGTGGATGTTGACGATCCGCCCAGGGTATCGGCGGACCACCTGCGGCGTGAGGATCCGCATGTAGCCAGCCAGCACGATCCAGTCGGGGGCGAAGGGCTCGAGCAGCGCGAGCAGCTCGGCGTCGAACTCCGCGCGGCGCTTGCCCTTGGAGGGGATGGACGCGGTGGCCAGCCCCAGCTCCCGGGCCTTGCTCAGCCCGGCGGCCTCGGGCTTGTTGGAGGCCACCAAGACGATCTCGGCGCGCTCGGCCAGCAGGCCATCGCGGGCCTGGTGGGCCAGGGCGACCATGTTCGAGCCGCGGCCCGACAGCAGGATGGCGATGCGCTGCTTGTTCATCCGCGGATCCACTCCCGGCGGCCGATGTCGCCTCGGGTGGTGACCCCGTCGAAGTGGATGCGGTCTGCCGCGGCGTAGGCGCGGGCGATGGCCGCGTCGAGGGTGTCACCCCGGGCAACCACGTTGAGCACCCGACCGCCGGAGCTGACCAGCTGGCCTTGCGCATCCCGGCGTGTGCCTGCATGGAAGACCAACACATCCGGGGCTGTGTCATCCAGGCCGGAGATCGCCATGCCCTTGGGATAGCTGCCCGGGTAGCCGCCGGACGCCAGCACCAGATCCACCACGTAGCCGGGCCGGAACTGGGGGGTACACAGCATCACGCTGCCGTCCAGGCAGGCCAGCATCAGCTCCAGCAGATCGCTGGCCAGGGCGGGCAGCACGGCTTCGGTCTCGGGGTCTCCCAGCCGCACGTTGTACTCGAGCAGCTTGGGGCCGTCGGCGCACATCATGATCCCGAAGTAGATCACCCCGCGGTAGTCGATACCCTCGGCCCGCAGGCCCTGCAGCGTGGGCTCCACCACGGCGGCCCGCACCTGCTCGAGCATGGCCAGATCGAAGGCAGGCACCGGGCAGAAGGCGCCCATGCCGCCGGTGTTGGGGCCGCGATCGCCGTCGAGCAGCTGCTTGTGGTCCTGGGAGGGCTGCAGCAGCGCGATGGCGCGGCCGTCGGTGAGGCCCAGGATGGAGATCTCGTTGCCCAGCAGGCGCTCCTCGACCACGGTGCAGGCGTCGGCGCCGTAGCGGCGCTCCAGCTCGGCCAGGGCCTCGATGGCCTGGGGCAGGTCGTCGCAGACGAACACGCCCTTGCCCGCGGCCAGGCCGTCGAACTTCACCACGCAGTACCCGCCGTTCTGCTCGACATAGGCCCGGGCAGCCGCTGGCCCCACGAAGTGACGATAGGCGGCCGTGGCCACCCCGTGGCGCTGCATGAAGTCCTTGGCGTAGGCCTTGGACCCCTCGAGGCGCGCGCCGGCCGCACAGGGGCCGAAGACGCGGATGTCCGAGCCGGCGAAGTGGTCGGCGATGCCCGCAGCCAGGGGGTCCTCGGGGCCCACCACCAGCAGCTCCACGCCGCGCTCGCGACAGGCGCGGCCCACGGCGTCGAAGTCCATGGGATCGACCGGCACGTTCGGAGCGGTGCCGCCGTTGCCGGGCATGACGTAGACCTGGCCCGCCATGGGGCTCTGGGCCAGCTTCCAGGCCAGGGCATGCTCGCGGCCACCAGAGCCGAGGACAGCGATGTTCATGGCGCGATCTCCTCGCGGACCGCTGCGATGATGCGGTCCGCAAGCTGGGGGGCCAGCCCGACATAGCCACCGACGGTCAGGGCCTGGATGCGGGCGCGGGCGCCAGCGCTGATGTCGAGCCCCGCGACCATGGCCATCAGGCTGGCGTGGGTGACGGCCTGGCCTTGGGTGTGTTCTCGCAGCAGCTCGTAGGGGTCGGGCACGCCCTCGACCTTCAGGATGGTCTGGATGGGCTCGCCCAGCAGCTCGGGGTGGGCCTCGAGGGTGCGGGCGCAGGCGGCGGGGTCGAGCTCGATGCGGTCCAGGCCTCGCAGGCACTCGAGCCAGGCCAGGTGGGCATGGCCCATGGCCACGCCGACGTTGCGCTGCACGGTGCTGTCGCTCAGATCCCGCTGCATGCGGGAGCGGCAGAGCTTGTCGGACAGCAGGGTGAGCAGCGCGTTGGAGAGCTCGAGGTTGCCCTCGGAGTTCTCGAAGTTGATGGGGTTGACCTTGTGGGGCATCGTGGAGCTGCCCACCTGACCCGGAGCCTTACGCTGGCGGTACAGGTCGCGGCTGATGTAGGCCCACAGATCGCGGTTCAGGTCGATGATCACGTTGTTGAGGCCGCGGGTGAGGTCGAACCAGCGGGCCCAGGTGTCGTGATCTTCGACCTGGGTGGTCAGGGGGTTGTGGTCCAGGCCCAGCTCGGCCGCCAGGGTCTGGGCCAGATCTACCCAGTCGTGCTCGGGGAAGGCCGCCACCATGGCGGAGTAGTTGCCCGTGGCTCCGGCCAGCTTGCCCAGGAAGCGGAAGCCGGCCAGCTGCCGCCGCAGCCGCAGCAGGCGGCCAGCGAAGACCGCCAGCTCCTTGCCAGCGGTGGTGGGGGAGGCGGGCTGGCCGTGGGTGTGGGAGGGGAAGGGGACGTCACGCCAGCGCTCGGCCAGGTCGGCGAGCCGAGCCAGCAGCCGGTCGAGCAGGGGCAGCTGATGATCGTGCAGGTAGCCGCGGAACAAGCTGGACCAGGCCAGGTTGGAGACATCCTCGGAGGTGAGCCCGAAGTGGATGGCCTGGGGGCGCTGCAGCTGCAGCTTCTCACGCAGGAAGATCTCCACCGCCTTGACGTCGTGGCGAGTGACCGCCTCGATGGCCTTGACCCGCGCAAGGTCCGCGTCCTGGAAGTCCTCGAGGGCATCCTGGAACCGCGCCTGCTCGGCGCTGGACAAGGGCGGGAACAGGCCACGGGCGTGCAGCAGGCGCAGGTAGCGCAGCTCCACCCGCACCCGGGCTCCCACCAAGGCGGGCTCGGAGAAGTAGGCTCCGAGGGCGGCGAGGCGCTCGCCGTAGCGACCGTCCAGGGGGGAGATCGGGACCATGCTAGCGCTCCCGGAAGTCGGCGTCCTTGGCGATCAGGTCGGCCTTGACTTCGTTGATCTCCCGGATGAAGCGCCGCTTGAGGCTGGGGAGGTTGAGGTTGCGAAGGGACAGCATGGCCGCGGACTCAGGGCGCACCACGGTGCCCGCCGGGGTCTTCGAGGGCAACATCAAGGAGGAGTTGATGTTGATGAGCATGTCCATCTTGTCCGCGAAGGGCGGCGAGCTGGTGACAGGCAGGGCGAAGTTGGCGGCCAGGGCGCCGCCCAGGCCGTTGGAGAGCCCGGCCACGGCCACCGCGGAGCCCGGCTCGATGGCGTGGTTGTAGAAGTCGGCCATCTCGAGGATTCGCTCGCCGTTCTTGTGGGCGCTGACCACCCGCATGTGACAGGCGATGTCGTAGCGCTCGACGATGGTCTTGATCTTGAGGCAGTGGGCCTCGTCCACGGGCGATCCCATCAGGATCACCACGTAGCCTTCGCGGATGACGCCTTGGTTGACCAGGTTGCGGTACAGGCGGCTGGTGGCCTCGCGGGGCAGGGCCGGCGCCGGCTTGCCGGTGATGAGCTCGTAGATCTCGCGGTAGCGCTGGGTGGTCTCCTGGATGACCGCGGGGGGCAGCGCCCTGGGCACCACGCCGTCGACCCTGTTCGCCATCAACCACTTGCGCACGAACTCCTTGTCGAGCTGCACAGCGTTGGCGGGATCGGCGTTCCAGGAAGCCGCGGGCCAGAAGCGGGAGGAGTCGGGGGTGTGGATCTCGTCGATGAGCACCAGCTGGCCCGCCAGCAGGCCAAACTCGTACTTGGTGTCCACCAGGATGATGCCCTTGTCCCCCAGGACGCGGGTGCCCCGCTCGAACAGGGCCAGCGCGGTGTGCTCCATGCGCTCGTACAGGGACTGGGTGGTCCAGCCTTCGCTGACGATGGCCGCGGGGGAGATGGGGCGATCCACCTTCTCCTTGGTGGTGGGGGTGACGATGGGGTGTTCCAGCCGGGCGTTCTCGCTGAGCCCATCGGGCAGGGTGTGGCCCTCGAAGCTGCGCTCACCGTCGCGGTAGCGCCGCCACATGGAGCCGCACAGGTAGCCCCGCACCACGACCTCGATCTTGATGGGCTCGCAGCGGCGCACCAGGCAGGCCGAGGGGTCCACCACCCGCAGCAGGTGGTTGGGGATGATGTCGGCGGTGTGCTCGAACCACCAGGCCGCCAGGGAGGACAACACCGCGCCCTTACCGGGGATGGGGGTGTCAAGTACGCTGTCGAAGGCAGAGAGGCGATCCGTGGCGATGATCAAGAGCTCGTCGGGCCCAGCCGCGTAGAGCTCGCGGACCTTGCCGCGGTGCAGGTGGGTGAGCTGGCCGATGGTGAAGTCGTTGAGAGTGCTCATGGGTTCTCCGTGACTAGTGCTTGAAGTGGCGCAGGCCGGTGAAGACCATAGACAGGCCCAGCTCGTCGCAGCGACGGATCACGGACTTGTCGCGGATGGAACCACCGGGCTGGAACAGGGTGCGAACGCCGGCGGCCGCGGCGACCTCGACGTTGTCTGGGAAGGGGAAGAAGGCGTCGGAGACCAGGTAGGCCCGGCTGAGCTCGGTGGCGACGTGGGCCGCGGAGTCCGTGTCCAGCTGCGCGGCCTCTTGCTCGAGGTTGAGCTTGGCGCGCTCGAGGGACAGCTGGGTGGAGTTGACCCGGTTGGGCTGGCCCGCGCCCATGCCCAGCAGCTGGAGCACGCCGTCGTCGCGACGCCTGACCACCACGATGGCGTTGGACTTGACCTGGCGGACCGCGGCCACGCCGAAGCTCAGCAGCTCCATGTCCAGCATCTTCTGGATGCGGGTGACCGGCTGCAGCTCGCCGAGATCCTGGAGATCGGCGTCCTGGATCAGCAGCCCACCCGGCACGATGCGGTACTGCTCGCGCATGGTCAGCTGCCGCGGGTCGGTGCGCACGATGCGCAGGTTCTTGTTGCGCTGCAGGTACTCGACGACCTGGGGCTGGAAGGCGGGGGCGGCCACCACCTCGACGAACTTTCGGTCGCGGACCGACTCGGCGTGGAGGTTCAGGAAGCGCGCTGCCTCGAGGCCCAGGGCGGAGTTGAAGGCGATGACCGAGCCGAAGGAGGAGAGAGGATCCCCCGCCCAGGCGGCGGCGAAGGCGGCGGGCTGGTCCGGGCCCACGGCCAGGCCGCAGGGGTTGGTGTGCTTGATGATGGCTACGCCGCCAGGAGCGAGCCCCGCGGCGGCCTCGAGGGCGGCCTGGGTGTCGATGATGTTGTTGTACGACATCTCCTTGCCCCCCAGCAGCTCGAGGTCGTACATGGACGCCTGAGCCCCCCGCTGGCGCAGGAAGGCGGCTCGCTGGTGGGAGTTCTCGCCGTAGCGCAGGGGCACGGGGCTGTCGTAGGCCAGCCGGATGCTGCGCTGCCCCGCCTGCTCGGCCATGGCCTGCGCGATGGCGGCGTCGTAGTCGGCGGTGTGGTCGAAGACCTTGCGCATCAGGCGCTGGCGGGTGGCGAGGCAGGTGGCGCCGTCGTTGGCTCGAAGCTCCTGGACCAAGGCCGAATAGTCGGCCGGATCGCACAGGGCCGCGACCGCGTGGAAGTTCTTGGCCGCCGCCCGCAGCATCGTGGGGCCGCCGATGTCGATGTTCTCGACCAGGGCGTCCATGCCCGCGCCGCTCTTCCAGGTGCGCTCGAAGGGGTAGAGGTTGCACGCCACCAGATCGATGGGGCTGATGCCCAGGGCTGCGGCCTCGGCCGCGTCGCGCTGGCGGTGGAACAGCAGGGACGACTCCACCGCGAAGCTGATGGTCTTCATGCGGCCGCCGAAGGCCTCGGGGTTGCCAGACACGGCCTGGATGTCCGTGACGGGGAGCCCTGCTTCGCGCAGCGCCGCGCCGGTGCCGCCGGTGGAGATCAGCTCGACGCCGAGGGCATGCAGCGCCTGGCCCAGCTCGACGACTCCGGCCTTGTCGGAGACCGACAGGAGTGCTCTGCGGACGGGTACGTTCATGGTCGTGTTCCCAATGCCTGGAGGTGCTCCACCAGGTTGCGGAAGATACGCAGCCCAGCGCCCTCTTCGTCGATCTCGCGATCGCGGCGGCGCAGGGCGGGCCAGTCGGGGTGGTTGTACAAGGACAGGAAGGCCTCGGGGTGGGGCATCATGCCCAGCACCTGGCCGCTGCGGTCGGTGAGCGCGGCGCAGTGCAGATCCGCACCGTTGGGGTTGGCCGGGTAGGTGCCGGTGAGCTCACCCTGAGGCGTGCAGTAGGCCATGCAGTCCAGGCCCTGATCCTGGATCTGGGCGCGCAGCGCGGCGTCCCGCACCAGCAGGCGGCCCTCGCCGTGACGCACCGGCAGGGGGATCACGTCGATGCCCTTCAGGAAGGGCGTGTGGGTGCCCGCGCGGACCTTGCAGTGCACCCAGCGGTCCTCGAAGATGCCCGACTTGTTGGTGGTCAGGGTGACCTCCTGGCCGTCGTCCGTCACACCCGGCAGCAGGCCCATCTTGACCAGGGCCTGGAAGCCGTTGCAGATGCCGATGATGAAGCCCCCTGCGTCGAGGAAGCTGCGGATCTCGGCCAGCAGGGTGCGCCCAGAGGGCAGGGGCGCGAAGCGAATCTTGTTGGCCAGCACCTTGCCCGAGCCCAGGTCGTCCCCGAAGGAGAACCCTCCCGGCAGGCTGATGACCTGGTAGGCATGCACATCCACGCTGCCGTTGAGCACCTCGTTGAGGTGCACGATGCGAGGCGTCGCGCCCGCCAGCTGCCAAGCAGCGGCCATCTCTTCTTCGCAGTTGATGCCGAAGCCGGTGATCACCAGAGCGTTGACGGTCACGGTCATGCCACACCTCCCACCGAGCCGCCTTGCCAGGCCTCGAGCAGGTGACCGATGTACAGATCGATGATGGGCTCACCCTGGCTGCAGACCCACATGTGTGGCCACAGGGTGGCCCTGCCCAGCACGTGGCAGTGGCCGCCCATGTGCTCGAGGAAGCGCTGCAGCTTGTGCGCGGGCACCGAGGCCACGAAGCGGGAGTGGGACTCGGAGTACAGCAGCGTCGTGGGAGACAGCCCCCACTTCTCGACGGAGATCTCGACCTCGCAGCCGAAGCCGGAGCCGAAGCAGCACTCGGCCAGGGCCACGGCCAGGCCGCCGTCGCTCAGGTCGTGGCAGCTGGCCACCAGGCCTTCCTGGATGGCGGAGGAGACCAGGCCGTAGAGCTCCTGGGCCTGCGCCATCCGCACCCTGGGCACGTTGGCGCCGAGCTGTCCGTGCAGCTTGTAGTACTGGCTGCCGCCCAGCTCGTCGTAGGTGCGCCCCAGCAGGCAGATCACGTCGCCGGCGGACTGGAACTGGGCGGTCACGCAGCGACGCACGTCGGGGACCCTGGCCACCATGGAGTACAGGATGGTGGGCGGCACCGAGATCTTGGTGCCCTCGATGCGGAAGTCGTTCTTCATGCTGTCCTTGCCCGAGGTCATGGGGATGCCGAAGAACGTGGACATGTCGTACAGAGCCTCGGCCATGCGCACGAGCTGAGCCAGCTTGTACTTGCCGTCGGGGTTGTGCACCGGGTGGTAGGCTGAGTCGGGGACGCAGAAGTTGTCGTTGACCGTCCAGAAGCGGTTGGTGGGGTCGCTCGCGTCGGGCAGCTGCCCACCCACGGCCACGATCTGCCGCACGCCCTCGTCGAAGGCGCCGGCCGACATGGCGTAGGCGTCGATGTCGCCGTAGCGGGGCAGGATGCCGCAGCTGACAGCCACGCCGTCGTAGCTGTCGAAGCCCAGGCGCATCACCGCGGCGTCCTGGGGGGCCACGCCGGCGGCGCCCATCAGGGGCTTGATGATGGTCTTGCCCTTGACCTCGTGGTCGTACTGCCGGATGACCCGCTCGCGGGAGCAGATGTCGTCGGCGCCCAGCAGCTTCAGCAGCACCACGCCCTGCTCTTCGGGCTGGGGCAGCTGTGGCTCGCTGAGCTCGGGCGCGGCCCACTCGGCCTCCATGTGCTTGCGAGGCACGCCCTCGTGCAGGAACTCGTGCTCGAGGAAGGCCACCACCTGCTCGCCGTAGCGCACCTCGAGGTAGCCCGAGTCGGTGAACTCACCGATGTCGGTGAGCTCGACCTCGAACAGCGCGGCGAGCTCCATGACGGCGTCGAGCTTGTGGGGCTCGACCACCAGCTGCATACGCTCCTGGGCCTCACTGACGAAGATCTCCCAGGGCATCAGGCCCGGGTACTTGAGGGGCACCTGGTCCAGCTGCACCACCGCGCCTCCGCTGATGGTGGCCAGCTCGCCCACCGATGATGACAACCCCCCCGCGCCGTTGTCGGTGGAGCACTTGATGAGCCCCAGCTCGCAGGCCCGCTGCATGAAGTCCGACAGCAGCTTCTGGGTGATGGGCGATCCGATCTGCACCGCAGTGCGGGGAGAGTTCTCGTCGACCTCGGTGCTCGAGAAGGTGGCGCCGTGGATGCCGTCCTTGCCCACGCGACCGCCGGCCATCAGGATACGATCCCCGGGATCGATGGGCTTCTCCCAGCTGGGCTTGCCCAGGTAGTGGCTGGCCATGACGCCGCCGGTGCCGCAGTAGACCAGGGGCTTGCCGGCGTAGCGGTCGTCGAAGACGATGGCGCCGTTGACGGTGGGGATGCCGGACTTGTTGCCGCCATCTTCGATGCCGTGGCGCACGCCCTCCATGATGCGGGCCGGGTGCAGCTGGCCGGGCAGCAGGGGCTTGTCGTAGCCCGGGGGGCCGAAGCACAGCACGTTGGTGTTGAACAGCAGCTTGGCGCCGCCCACCCCGGTGCCCAGGGGATCCCGGTTGTTGCCCAGGATGCCGGTGATGGCGCCGCCATAGGGATCGAGCGCCGAGGGAGTGTTGTGGGTCTCGACCTTCCAGACGAAGACCCGGTCGTCGTCGATGCGCACCACGCCGGCATTGTCCGAGAAGATCTTGACCAGCCAGTTGTTGCCGGCGGCCCGCAGGCGGGCGCGGATGGCTTCTGTCGAACCTCGGATGTAGGTCTTGAACAGCGAGTCGATCTGCCGCTCTTCGCCGGTGTCCAGGTCGCGGTAGGTGATCAGCGCGTTGAACTCCTTGTGCTTGCAGTGCTCGGACCAGGTCTGAGCCAGCACCTCGAGCTCGCAGTCGGTGGGGTCGGCGGGCAGGCCGCGCTCGCTGCGCAGCGCCTGGACCGCCGGGTCACGGAAGTGGGCCTGGATGGCATGGAGCTCGGCGAGGTCCAGGGACAGCACCATGCGCTGGGACAGGGCCAGCAGATCGGCGTCAGGCAGTTCGAGGCTGACGGTGTGGGTGGCGGGCTGGGCGGGAAGGCTGACCACCGGATGGACCCAGGGCAGGGTGTCGAAGGCGCCGAAGCGGAACTGATTGATCAGCGGGTTGCCCAGCACCTGCTCGGCCAGCTCTCGGAGCGACGCCTCGGGGATGGCGTGCTCGAACAGGTAGACGGTCTGGGAGAAGATGTGCTGGGTGGTGGTGTCCAGCGGGCGCTGGAGCCAGTCGGCCAGGGTGCGCTGGGCAGAGATGCCCACGTCGTCGGTGACGCCTGGATGCTTGGCCACCAGCACGAAGGAGCGGTAGGCGCCGTCGGACCATGGCTCGTCCACGACCACCTGCTCGAGCACCCGATCACGCAGGGCTTCGGAGGCGAAGCTGCGGATCTGCGAGGGCTCCAGCGGGAAGTCGATGACATAGACCTGGACGGTCTTGACCTGGCCCAGCTCGAGGCCGAGCCAGGTGCGGGCGGCCTCGGCCACGCGGCGCCCGGCCACGTCGGGCATGGTGGGGTCCAGGTGCAGCTGTACGACGGACGGTTGGGCCTGGCGCATGGGCGCTCCCTACTCGTAGACGAGCTCGGTGGGGTGGCAACCCCGAGTCTCGATGACGATGTGACGGGTGTCGGTGATGCGGCCGCAGGGGCGGGCCATGTAGCCCTTGCGGGCCGCGAACTTGCAGGCGGCTTCGACATCCGTGGGCGGCATCACCAGCAGCATGCCGTTGCCCATGTTCCACAGGCGGTAGGCTTGCTCTTCGGGCACGTCACCCAGGGTCTGCAGCGCGCGCACGAAGGCCTGTGGCTCATGGATCTCGTCCAAGTGGGCGCCCAGACCGTTGCCCGCGAGCACGCGGCCGAGGTTGTCCGCCAGGCCGCCGCCGGTGACGTGGACCACGCCGTGCAGGGGACAGCCCTCGCGGACCAGGCCCACCACCAGCGGGCTGTAGACCAGCGAGGGCGACAGCAGCACCTCGCCCCAGCTGCGGCGCTCGTCGGCCATGGCCTTGTGCCACTGGGGGCCGTGCTGCTTCTGCATGATCTTGCGGATCAGGGAGAAGCCGTTGGAGCGGAAGCCGCGGCTGCGCAGGCTGACCACCGCATGCCCGGGCTGGATGGCCTTGCCGTCGATGGGCTCTCGGCCCTTGGGCAAGACGCCGACGGCCGTGGCGCACCAGTTGAAGTGCATGCCCGTGCCCCAGCCGCCGATCCGGTCGCCCAGCTCGGCGATCTCGCCGCCCACCACCGCGATGTTGGCGTGCTTGGCGGCGTCGTGCAGGCCCTTCATGAGCAGGTCCACCACCCGGTGGTCCAGGCGGTCGACGTCCAGGATGTTGCTGAGGTTGACCGGCTCGATGCCGTTGGCCACCAGGTCATCGCAGGTCATGGCCACCAGATCGAAGCCCAGGGTGTCGTAGATGCCGGTGCGTTCGGCCAGCTCGACCTTGGTGCCGATGCCGTCGGAGGACATGGCGATGCGCAGATCGCCGTAGTCCATCAGGTTCGAGAACCCACCCTCCTGGCCCAGGCAGGGCATACCCAGCTTGTTCCAGCGGTTCTGGAAGCTGCGCTTGGCCCAGCCGTAGGCGGTGCGCGAGCACGCGTTGCCGAGATCGATGTCCAGGCCGCTCTGGCCGAGATCCTTGCCGTCGCTGGCTACCATGGTGCCTCCAGCACGAGGGTCTGGTCGCGATCCGGACCCGTGGAGAGGATGGAGATGGGCACACCGAGCTGCTCGGTGATGAAGTCGAGGTAGGCCCTGGCGTTGGCGGGCAGGGCCTCGAGGCTGGGGGCCCCGAGGATGTCCTCGGACCAGCCGGGTAAGGTGGCGTAGACGGGCTGACCGTCGGCGTCACGGCCGGTGGCCACCCGCAGCTCGGGCAGGCCGCTCAGACAGTCGAGCTTGGTGAGCGCGATGCCGGAGTAGCCGCTGGTGCGCGCGGCCTCGCGCAGCAGGTGGAGATCGAGCCAGCCACAGCGGCGCGGACGGCCGGTGGTGGCGCCGTACTCGTGGCCGCGGGCGCGGAGGTCCTCGCCGATGGGGCCGTGGAGCTCGGTGGGGAAGGGGCCGTTGCCCACCCGGGTGGTGTAGGCCTTGACCACGGCGAAGCGGTGTTCGAAGGGGGTGTAGACCCCGGTGCCCGTGAGCGCCCCGCCGATGGCCGTGCTGGACGAGGTGACGAAGGGGTAGGTGCCGTGATCCAGATCGAGAAGGGCGCCCTGGGCGCCCTCGTACAACACATTGCTGCCAGCCTGGAGCGCGTCGTGGAGCTCCGGGCGGATGTCGCGCACGAAAGGTCGCAGCTGGTCGCAGGCTCGGGTGAACAGCTCGATCCGTCGGAGCAGCTCGGGGCCGGCGCCGGGATCGTGGGCGTCGAGCCAGGGCTGATGTTGCTCGAGCTGCTGGGCGATGGCGGTGGCGAGGGTGCCGTCCAGCAGCGCTCCGGCTCGGACGCCGACCCTGCGGGCCTTGTCGGCGTAGGCGAAGCCGATGCCGCGGCCCGTGGTGCCGATGTGGCCCCCAGCCAGCCCGTCGACCCACTTGTGGATGGGGGTGACCAGGTGGGCCAGGGACGAGACGGCCAGGGCGTCAGGGCCGGGGCGCACCCCGATAGCGGCCAGCTCGGCCAGCTCCTCCACCAGCCGCTCGGGATCCACCACCGAGCCGTTGCCCACGAGGTTGAGGCAGCCCGGGGTGAGCACGCCCGAGGGGAGCTGGTGGAGCACGACCTTGCGCTGCCCGTGCCAGATGGTGTGGCCGGCGTTGGCGCCGCCTTGGAAGCGGACCACCACATCAGCGCCGCGGGCGAGCAGATCGACGACCTTGCCCTTGCCCTCGTCGCCCCACTGGGAGCCCATCACAATGCAGGTGGTCAAGGCGACCTCACGCGTCGGAGTGGAGGTTGTGTTCGCGAGGGGTGGTCTGGATGTCGTGGACCTTGCCCTCGCGGATGGACAGGGCCGAGACCAGCTCGAGCTCGGCCACCCGGTGCAGCTCGGCCACCGAGGACGCGCCGCAGGAAGACATGGAGGCGGTGATCTTGGCCAGGGTGGGGGCCAGGTTGTCGGCCAGGGTGCCCGCGAAGTCCACGAAGCCCTCGACGCCCTCGACGAACTTGCCCTGGTGGTAGCGGGCTGAGCGCCACTCCTGGGCCTTGGCAGAGCCCTCGCCCCAGTAGGGCTTCATGACCCGACCGGCGATGTTGACCTTGGTGGTGGGGGACTCTTCCATGCGGGCGAACCAGCGGCCAGCCATGACCACATCGGCGCCCATGGCCATGGCGATGACCATGTCCTTGGAGGTGACGATGCCACCGTCGGCGATGACCGGGACGTAGCGCCCTGTCTCGGCGAAGAAAAGATCGCGCTCGGCCACCACGTCGAGGATGGAGGTGGCCAGGCCACGGCCCGTGCCCTTCTGCTCCTGGGTGATGCAGATGGAGCCGCCGCCCATGCCCACTTTGATGGCGTTGGCGCCGGACTCGGCCAGGTAGCGGAAGCCCGCGGCCGTGATGATGTTGCCGCCGATGATGGGAAGGTGAGGGTAGTTGGCCGCGATCCAGCGGATGGCGTCGCGCTGGAACACCGAGAAGCCATCGGATGAGTCGATGGCCACGGCGTCGACCCCGGCCAGGACCAGGGCGGGCACCCGCTCGGCGTGGTCGTGGGTGTTGATGGCCGCCACACACAGCAGGCGCTTGTTCTGATCCACCACCTGCAGGGGGTGGTGCCGCTCGTCGCGGATGTCTTTCTTGAACACCAGATACTGCAGGCGATCCTGATCATCCACCACAGGCAGGCCGCTGTGGTGGCTGTCCAGCAGCAGGTCGTTGGCCTGGTTGAGGTTGGTGATCTCGACACCGACGTCCAGCTTGGACCTGGGCACCATGCGGGCGGTGACCAGCAGCTCGCCGTGGCGCTGCACGGCGTAGTCGTTGCGGGTGATCAGCCCCAGCAGCTTGCCGGCCGCATCCACCACCGGGAAGGTGGAGTAGCCGGTGGACCGGGAGAGCTGGTGCAGCTCGGTGATGGTGGTGTCGGGCCCGACGGTGCGGGGGGTGACGAAGCCTGCCTTGAAGCTCTTGACCTGGTGGACCATCGCGGCCTGGGAGACGATCGACTGCGAGCAGAAGATGAACGCGGCCCCACCCTCGCGGGCGAGGGCGATGCCCATGCGCTCACCTGAGACGGACTGCATGGCCGCGGACACCAGGGGGATGTTGAGCTCGAGGTGCTCGCTGGTGCCCGGGCGTTCTGCCAGCCGGGTGCGCAAGGTGATGGCGTCCATCGCGTGGGCTCTGGTGGTGAGCCCGGGCAGTAGCCGAAACTCCGCCAGGGTACGCGAAGGAACCAGGGAAACGCGCTTGGCCATGGGGCGCTCCTGGGGGTTCGGTGGCGAGCCCCAGGTATGCCGACCTCGGGTAACGATCCAAGATCCGCAGGACGCTTTCTGTCCGCTGAATTTCGTGCGTGATCCCCGCTCGATCCGTTATGTTTCGAGAGTTGCGCGCCATCTGTGCAGGGGGGCATGGTCAGCTCCGCCAGAGCCCACGGGCGCGCAGGACAACAGGCGAACTACCAGGCGTATCAGCGCTTTGGGTGCCGCGACGCGGTCTGCAACTACATGCGGACTCGAGCACTCGACCGCCGTCGCCCGCCCAAGTGGCCGTGGGCCGACTCGGGTTCGGTCAGGATCCCGACGTTCCGGACAAGAAGCGACGGGATCAGATGGCGATGCCCAGGAAGGTGGCGATGGCGGCGGCACCTGCCGCGGCGGCCAGGGGCACCATGAGGTTGTCGTCCACGCGCTTGGCCACGGCCTCGGCCACGGCGCCCAGGCCCGCAGCACCCAGGGACAGCGCGGCGGCGGATCCCAGGCCGATGGACGGGAAGAAGCCCAGCAGCAGCGCCAGCGCGATCACGAAGCCGACCACCACGAAGGTCAGGCTGCCCTCGAGGGAGCGGCCGTGCAGCAGCTTGGTGCGGCCCCAGCGGCGGCCGACGATGGCGGCCGAAGGATCGGCGAAGCCCAGCACCGCCAGCGCGACCGTGGCCAGCAGGGGGGATCCGATGAGCGCGAGGATCAAGATCGACGTGGAGAACCAGGTGGCCGAGTTGATGCGGTGGCGCTCGTGGGGGTGCGCGCACTTGCCCAGCAGCCACCAGGTGAAGGTGTCCATGAAGCGGAAGTGGCGGCGGCTGGTTTCCATGGTCCAGCCGGTGGCGGCCACACCCGCCGCGACCCACAGCACGGTGCTGGGGTAGCGTGGGAAGAGCGTCAGCACGATGGCGATGGACACCGCGGCGCCCCCGGCATGCAGGACATTGCGGGCGTAGTTGGTGGGCCGCAGGTGGGGCAGGTGGATGGCGTAGTCCCGCAGGTCGTGGGCCAGGCCTTCATAGGCGCCCTGGAGCTGCGTGCGGAAGGCCATCCACTCGGCCTGGATGTCGGCCGAACCCAGGCTGTGGGCCGGCACCCGCTCCTCGATGATCTCGGCCACGCGAGCCCAGGACTCCCGGAGCTGGGTGATGCGGAGATCGGCATCGATCTGGGCGCGGTGGAAGATGTCGGTGGAGGATGCCAGCTCGAGCAGATCATCGATGCGCAGGGAGAGCTCTGCGAGGCGGGCCCGGAGGCTCTCGCTGAGTTCGTCGGACCAGCGGGCCGGATCGAGCTCCCGGAGCAGCTCGAGGATGTCCAGGGCCAGGTCGCGGCTGTCGATGGCGAGGGTGGCTGTGGTCATGGGCACACAGGTGTGACGGGTGGCATCTCGGTGCTAACCGACCGCGGGGTCAGATGCAGCCAGGATCTCGTCAAGCACGATGCCAGAGAATAACTGTGACGACCCTGGAGGAACCCATGGCACGCACGTTCTCTATCGACCTGTTCTTCGACGACCCCGTAGAGCGGGTCTTGCGCCTGTTCACCCATGGCCCCTTCCTGGCCGACGAGGCCGTACACCAGGGTCAGCTGCGGGCGGACACCCTCGAGCTCGAGCGCAGCGAGACCAGCCTGCACCTGCGCATCGACCAGGTGGGGCCCAACCGGATCCCAGGCGCCAAGCCCCGCGAGGTCCCCAGCGAGCTGCACTATCAGTGGGACCTGGCGCAGCCCGGCAGCCGCTGGTGGCGGGTCTCGCCCCACGAGAAGGGCATCGACGTCAAGGGCCGACACCAGCTCTTCGCCACCCCCAGCGGCGGCACCCGCTACCACATGGAGTGGGAGCTGAACGTCAAGGTCCCCGTTGTGGGCAGGGTGCTCGAGAAGAAGGCCGAGCCGGCGATCCTGGCTGGTGCCAAGAAGCGCGAGGCCTTCGCCAAGCGGTGGCTGAAGAGCGGCAAGCTGCCGGAATAGGTCAGGCTAGAGCACGCTGAAGACGCCCGACACCGCCTCGTCCACGCTGCCGTCGGCCCGGGGGATCTGCACCCGCAGCCGGTAGTCGCCGCCCAGGGCGAGATCCGAGATGGGGTAGTGGTGGGCCACCGGCATGGAGAACTCCCAGGCGAAGCTGCGCTCGCTGGCGTCGTCTTCCCAGCTGGGGTCGACCGCGAGCTGCACCCAGAACAGGTAGCTGTCCGAGTCGGCCGGGATGCCGCCAGGGCGCAGCACGGGCTCGCCGCTGGCGGTCTCGAGGTAGGCCGTGGGGGCGCCCACCCAGGGGTCGTCGCCGGCCACGATGAAGCTCACGACATCGGTGGCCCGGTAGCTTGGTTCCACGTCCTGGATCACTGCGCCCGGGTCGAGGGCGGCTGGCACCTGGACGGGATCGTAGTCGGAGACGATGAAGGGTTGCACTGGATCAGGCTGGGGGGGGAAGGCCGCGCCGCCCATGAAGTGATCGAAGGCGTCGATGGCCAGGTTGCTCAGGTACTCACCCTGGCGGGGGCCCCACAACGCGCCCGAGGCTTCGTAGCCACCCTGCCACCAGTCGTCCTCGAGGATGGAGTAGCCCAGGTAGTCCTGTGTGTAGCCCAGGAACATGGTGTCGCTGACTTCGTCGTGGGCGGTCATGCCCGCCATGATCTTCTCGGCCAGCTCCGTGCCGGGCTCGCCCGTGAAGGTGGTGAAGTACAGATCGCCCAGCTGGCCGACGGTGAACAAGGTCTGGTTGGGGGCGGGGTAGTCTTCGTTGAAGGGCACGCAGATGTGGTCCAGCGTCTCTTCGATGGTGGAAGCGTCGCAGTCGGCGTCGCCGCTGAGCCCGCAATACACTCCGCCGTAGTCGTACTCGAAGGTGTCGTCGTCGTAGCCGATGTACTCGCGGTCGATGTGAACCCGGTAGGTCTGGGAGCGCAGGGTGGGCTCAGCATCGAAGACGATGTCCCCCAGCACGGCGTGGACCTGCTGGGCCACCTCCATGCCCACCTGCTCGTGCCGGTCGTAGCCGTCGGGAAGCTCGGCACCTTCGGCGGCGGTGATGTCTGGGCTGCCCGGGGACATGTCGGCCCCCCAGCTGTCGAACATGCTGACCTGTACCGGGTGGTCGAAGCCGTCCGCCACCGCCTGCTCGATGCCTCCCGCCACATCGCCGCTCAGGGTCAGGGCGTCGGCGTCCAGCACGGTGCCGTGGATGGCGAAGGCCAGGACCAGGCCGTCGATCTGGCCGTCTCGCTCCACCGCGATGATCGGGATGGTGGAGTTCTTGTAGTCCTCTCCGCCGTCCTCGCAGCGCCGATCGTTGTGGGCGTCGGGGGCGCTGGCGAAGGTGTAGCCGATGCGGGCTGGTTGCAGATCGGCGTAGGCGGCCTCTACCTGGTCGGCCAGCGTGTCCATCAAGCGCTCGTAGAACTCCGGGAAGAACTTGTCGGCGATGAGATCGAAGGGACCGCCGGCGTCCACCACGCGGCCCGGGCCGGCGTGGGTGTGGGTGGCGCCCCAGATCACCACGTCGTCCATGGGGCGGCCCAGGCGATCCTCGAGCTCGTGCACAAGGGCGATGCGCAGCTGCTGGAACACGCCCACGGCGGCCCAGCTGATGTAGATCTGCTCGAAGCCGGGGCCCCTGGAGATCACGGTGACCTTGGCCGAGGGGTGGCCGTGGATGGTGGTTGTGGCCGGGTAGATCTCCGAGTAGGGCGACTCGGAGTCGGCGGAGGCCGGGCCGTAGCCTGCGGTGCCGATGCCCACGGGGGCAGGAATACGCGCCTGGGAGAAGCCGGCCATCAGAGGACCGGGCTCGGGCTCGACCGCCGTGTCGGTGGGCGAGGGGCAGCCGGTGGCGAGCAGGATCAGGCAGGACAGGCCGAGGGAGAGACAGGCGCGCATGGGAAACCTCCGCTGCTCCTATACCTCCGTTCCCCCGCCCTTGCGCGGCCTCCAGGACCCGGTACCCAGGGCAGGGTGGTGGGCGTCACGGGCGCGCATTTGTTCCACCTGCACCCGCACCAGCTCGGCCTGCAGCGACAGGCAAGCCTGGTAGGCCCCAGGATCGCCCTCCAGGACGCGCAGGGCGGCCACCACCGCCTCGAGGGTGCTGACCCGACCGGGGCCTGCGGGGCGTCGGATGGGGAACGATCCCTGGACGCCCGCGGGGAGCGCATAGCGGGGGAGCGCCCCCAGTCTGGGGCTGGCGCCGAGGATGCAGCGGGCCTGGGACCACGTGCCGTCAGGCACCAGCAGGCAGGCCAGAGCCGCGGGCGCCTGCCGGATGTCGACGGCCTGCTCCGGGAACAGCAGGCCCACCGAGCCGGCGGGGAAGCGAGCGATCTGGGCTGCCAGCAGAGGATCTTCGTCCAGCCCTATGCCCCTGACGATGAAGGCGTCGCGCAAGGCCAGGGGCAGCAGGGCGCCGGTGCCCTTGGACACCCGCGCTTCCCGGGGATGCTGCAGCACGCCGATGACCACCCTGGATGTCTCAGGGTGGATGGCGGCGCACAGGCACACCGCCTGTGGGCGTCCACAGGCCCCACAGCGGGCTCTGGGGGCGACGTCGGTCACTGCCCTTCGCGGTGCAGAGGAGGCGAGGGGAAGCGCCAGCGACGCGGGCGGTGGCCGTAGACCAGATCGTCCGCGAGCAACACCAGGCGGTTCAGCATGGTGGTGCGCCGGATGACCCGTCGCACCGCGCTGTGTACGGGTGTGTCGGGCTTGGTGAAGGGACAGGTGCGCACGCAGACGCCGCAGTCCGAACCCTGGGAACGCCAGAAGTGGTAGCAGCGCTCGGCCTGCAGGGGCCAGCGGTCCGCGCCCCCTGTGCGGGTGGTGGGACCCTCGGGGATGGCGCCGGCTGGGCAGTGCTCCGCGCACTTGGCGCAGCCCTGGCAGAACGCGGCCACCCCGTGGCACTCGGGCTGATCGGGGGGCAGGGCCACGTCGGCGGTGACCACCCCAAGGCGCACCGCAGGGCCCAGCCGGCGGTGCACCAGCAGCCCGTTGCGCCCGAGCTCGCCCAGGCCCGCCAGCACGGCGAGGGGCGGGCACATCACCAGGTAGTTGGAGTCGACGTGGGCGCGCGCATCGACCCCGAGCCGCTGCAGGGAGCGGGCCAGCACGAAGCAGGCAGCCGAGGTCTGCTGATACACCCGCGCTGTCTCGGCGGTGGCGGGGAGCTCGGGGCTGGTGCCGACCCAGGGCTCGCGCATGGGAAAGACCAGGACGATGGCCACGCGGTGGGGCAGAACGATGACCTCGCCGTGGCGCTCGAGGGGCCGCCCCCGGTGGGAGTAGACGAAGCCGGGCTCGAGGGGCGCGATGCCCACGTCCACCGCTCCGAGAAACGACGCCGCGGCCTTGATGGACGCGGCCAAGGCCGCCGGATCGGAGCTGGGGTCGAGGCGAGGCCAGGCCTGGGGTTCGGGCGGGTCGCCAGGCCCCAGGCCTCGTGCCGTGGACGGGTGGTCATCGCGCTCCACCGCCTCGGCCAGCAGATCCGAGGCCTCGAAGCAAGCCTGCACCAGCGCCGCCGCCAAGGGCTCGAAGCGCTGCCCCCCCGGGGTGGCCAGGGGCCGCAGCCCCCGGGTGCGGTCATCGGCGTGCCGGTGCTCGGGGCGCCCGGCGTAGTAGGCCCGGTGCAAGGCGGAGCCCACCACCAGGCGCGCCCGTGAGAAGATGGTGTCGCGCTCATCGACGCGTTCGAAGGGGCCGGGAGCGGGGAGGGGACGGGGTCTCACCGCTGGGATCTATCACGGCGACCCGGGCGGACGGACGGCGACCCGCTAGAACTCGTAGGCGACCCGCGACTGCAGGGTGAAGAAGCGCCCATCGGGGCTCAGATCGGCCTTCTCCACGGGGATGCGGTCGGTGGTCTGGGCGTAGGCCGCCTCGAGGCTGAACAGCATGTGCTCCCGCCAGGTGTGCTTGATGGCCAGGTCGGCTTCCCAGCCGAGGTTCGCGGCGGTGGCCTTGTACTCGGCGCAGTCCACATCGTCGCCCTTGGCGCAGAGGATACGCGAGCCGTCGGGCTTGTCGGGCCACGCCATCAGCCAGCCGGCGATGATCTCGGTGTTGTCCATGGGGCGCACCGTGACCTGTGGGAAGACGTAGCGGGAGTTGTAGACCCCACCCTTGGACCACAGGCCCTCGGCCCCCTCGGTCCAGGTGGCCGCGGAGACCCTGGCCAGGATCTCCTCGTAGATCAACAGGCCGGCGTTGAAGTCGGCATGCAGCGGGCGGCCGGTGAAGGCTTCGTCGGCCACGTAGTCGTCGCCGGAGGCGTAGCCGGTCTCCACCAGCGCCGTGATCAGGTCGTTCTCCCAGCCCAGGCGGCCCACGTAGCCCCAGATGTCTGCGTGCTTGTTGAGCGGGTTGTCCAGATCACCGTAGGGGTCGTAGGCCCCGGGCAGGGTGATGGCGGAGGTGTCGCCCTGGATGGTCAGCCCCTCGAACTGCGCCAGGACGCCGTGCACCTTGGCGTTGAGGTAGTAGTCGATGATCACGACGTTGGAGTTTGTCTCCTGCTGCTTGCGATGCACCATGTAGGCGCCGGTGATCAGCTTGCCAGGAGCGCCGAGGATCTCCATGTCCTCGCCCTTGAGGACCAGGACGTAGACCAGCTCGTAGACGTCATCGACCTGCTCGGCCCACCAGTCCTCCTGGCGCTCCGAGGCGACGCGCTCGTCGTCGGAGTAGCCGTGGTCCAGGTCGGTCACCCCGTCGCCGTCGCTGTCACAGGCGGTGTCGAAGTCGTCGTCGGCCTCGGTGAGGCCGGGGTCGCAGGCGAAGCCGTAGTACTGGTGCAGGGGGTCTTCCACCAGGCGGTCCATGCCCACGGCGAAGATGAGGGGCAGCCCGCTGTCTTCGCGGCCCAGGATGCCCTGGACCACCGCAAGGGGGCGGGTGGCGAAGAGGATGCGATCGTAGGTGGCGCCGTAGTGGTTCTCGCCAAAGTTGTCGTCGAAGCCGTCACCGTCGTTGGCCAGCAGGCCCAGGCCCCAGTCGGAGGGCTGACGACCGACGCGCATCACCCCGATGGGGATGGGGAACTCCATCCAGGCGCGGTTGAGCTTCAGGCTGCCCACCTCGCCGCCCTCGATGTCCGTGTTCGAGGGCGAGCCGGCGAACAGGGAGGTGGCCGCCAGGCTGGCGTTGTCGCCCCAGACTACGTCGTCCAGTGCGTCGATCTCGAGCTGGACCTTGGTGTCACCCTTGTACGAGATCACCGGGCTCAAGCGCAGGCGGTGCTGCATGTAGGATGGCCAACCCTCGCTGTCTTCGAAGAAGCCGGGGAAGGCATGCCCGCGGACCCGGTAGTAGCCTTCGAGATCGAAGTCGAGGTCCCGCTCGGGAGCGCTCGGTTCGGCCGCCAGCTCCTGTGTGGGCGCCTCGACCGACTGGTGCTCTGGGGTGGGCTGGGCTTCGACCATCGCCTTGGCCGCTGGATCAGGCTCGGGCTGAACCTCGGCTTGAACCTCGGGTTGGGGCGCCGGCTCGACCACCGCTGGGGCATCAGGCGCCGGCTCGACCACCGCTGGGGCTTCGGGCGCAAGCGCCGGCTCGGCCACGGCCGCAGGCTCGACCTCTGTGGCCTGTCCCTGGACCGGGGGCTGCTCGACTGTGGGTTCGGGCTCGCCCGCTGCGGTCTCCGTCTCGTCCTGCCCGAGGGCCGCGGTGAGGTTGAGGGACAGCGCGGCCAGGATGAGGACGGAGCTGGAGGTCATGGAGAGCACCGGGGGTTGGGACGCCGCCGGCCGGCGTCGGGTACGGGACGCGCCGTGTCACACAGGAGGGTTCGTGCGGGCGGGGGTGGACCCCACCGCTACTCGGCCAGGCAGCTGTCGGGGAAGTACACCCCGTCGCCGTAGCCAGTGTAGATGTTCGAGATGTTGATGCTGGCCGCGAAAGTGGTGAGCTCGGTGGCGCCCAGGAGCACGACCTCGCCGCCCACCAGGGCCCACAGCTGCACGGTCCAGGCACCCTCGGGCACGTTCATGGCCACCCACAGGCCGTCTTCGCTGGTGTGGGGTTGGTCCCGCACGGGCCAGGAGTCTTCGAAGTAGTTGACCACCAGGGTGTCGGGGATGGCGCCGCTGGCGTCCACCACCACGACCTGGGCGTTCTGGAGGGGCTCGCCGTCGCAGCCGTAGGCGGTGCCCGCGATGACGCTCTTGTCGTCGTCCATGCTCACGCCCAACAGGCTGGGGATCAGCATGTAGGTGGCCTGGGAGACGGAGTTGAAGTTGTCGGTGAGGGCCAGGCCTTCATCGACGAAGCCGTAGATCTGGTGGGCTTCGTAGGTGTCGACCGTGCGCTCCTCGTCAGGAGGGGTGGAGGTCTTGTAGGCCAGGGCGGTGCAGGTGGGCAGCTCGATGGTGACGTCACCCGCCGAGTTGCTCTCGGTTGTAGCGTCGGCGGTGCCGGTGAAGGCGTCACCGAACCACACCTCGAGCTCCACCTCGTTCACCCCGATCTCGTCCTCGAAGTCCTCGACCAGCCCCTCGAGGGAGCGGGTGGCCACCTTGGCGTCGTCGACGGTCTGAGCGAGCCAGTCGGAGCCAGGCTCGAAGCAGGCGATGTCCCCGGCGAGCTCGTCGGTGAGGTGGATGAAGCGATCCATGGGGTCGCTGGTGTCGGGCCCGGTGTCGTCCGTGCCGGACGTGTCGTCGGTGTCCTTGGGACAACCGAGGGCCAGGGGGACCAGCAGGGCGAGAGCGAGGGTGCGGCGCATGAAACCTCCAGCATGCTTCGTCTGCGGCTTTCTAGAGGTTGGAAGAGGCCATGTCAAGCCGAGCGCTCATCGTGATACCTTGCTGCCCACCCGCGTCGTGTTCGGACCGCCACGGCGCCCCCAAGGAGACCCCATGCGCAGCTTCCTCCACGCCCTCCCCGCGGCGATCTTGTTGGTGGGCTGCCCGCCCGCCGAAGACGACACCGCAGCCCTGGGGCCCCGCGGCGACTGCAACCCCGTGGGTGGCGGCGAGCACTGCCTGCTGCCCTTCCCGTCCAGCTTCTTCCTGGCCGAGGACCCCACCACCGTCACCGGCGTGCGGGTGGACTTCGGCCCCAGCTCTCTGCCCATCAACGACAGCGACCTGCAGACCGACCCCAGCTACTGGAACGAGAAGGATGGCTTCCCCAACCTCGGCGCCACCTACGTCCACTTCCCGGATGTGTCGATGGATGGTGTGGTCGGGCACGAAGACCTCGACGCCTACCTGGCCAGTGACGTCAAGACGGTGATCCTCAACGCCGAGACCGGCGAGCGGGTGCCCCACTTCGGCGAGCTCGAGGTCCGCGTGCGCGACGAGGACGAGTCCTTGTTCATCATGCGCCCGGTGGTGCCCATGGAGCACGGCACCCGCTACGTGGTGGGCATCCGGGGCCTGGTGGACTCGAGCGGCGCCACCCTCGATCCCATGCCTGGCTTCGTGGACCTGCGGGACGAGGTCTCCACCGATGTGGCGGATCTCGAGCGGCAGCGCGACCACTACGAGCAGGACATCTTCCCCGTGCTCGAGGCCGACGGCTTCGCCCGGGGCGATCTGCAGCTGGCCTGGGACTTCGTCACCGTCTCCAGCGAGAACAGCCTGGGGCGCATGATCGCCATGCGCGACGACGCCCTCGAGCGCGTGGCCGACGGCGGCCCTCCCGTCAGCTTCGAGCTGGTGGGCGAGGAAGACTGCTCTGGCGACTCCCCCCCCACCATCGGCCGCACCCTGCGCGGCACCATGACGGTGCCGCTGTACCTGGACTCCTGGGACCCGGGCTCGAACCTCACCCGGGACGCCGACGGCATGCCCTACTACAACGGCGACCAGGACGTGGAGTTCACGGTGCGCATCCCGTGCTCGCTCATCGCTGACCCGCGGGCTGGCCGCCTGGTCCAGTACGGCCACGGCCTGCTGGGCAGCCAGAGCGAGGTCTACACGGGCTGGCTGTCCGAGGCCGCCAACCGCTACGGCTGGGTGCTCTTCGCCACCGACTGGACCGGCATGAAGGGCGAAGACGTCGCCATGATCATGGACGAGATCGGCACGGGCATGTCCAACTTCGCCACCGTGCCCGAGCGACTGCACCAGGGCGTGGTCGAGTTCCTGATGGCCGCCGAGGCCATGACCGGCGACGGGGCCCTGGACCCCTACCTGTCGCAGGACGGCACGCTGCTGTACGACCCGGGGCAGCTCTACTACTACGGCAACTCCCAGGGCTCGATCCTCGGCGGTGCCTACGTGCCCCTGTCCAAGCGCATCGAGCGGGGCGTGTTTGGCGTGGGTGGCATGCCCTACTCCCTGCTACTCACCCGCTCCTACGACTTCGAGCTGTACTTCATCCTGCTGCGGGGCCAGTACGAGAGTGACATGGACATCTCGCTCATGATCGCCCTGATGCAGATGTTGTGGGATCCAGGCGAGGGCTCGGGCTGGGCCTTCTACATGAACCAGCGCGCCATCGACGATGACACCCCGGCCAAGCAGGCCCTGATCCAGGTGGGCATCGGTGACGCACAGGTGCCCACCCTCGGCGCCCACATCCAGGCCCGCGCCTGGGGCGCCAGCCTGGTGGAGCCGGCCGTGCGCGATGTCTGGGGCCTCGAGACCCGTCAGCCCCCCTTCGTGGGCAACGCCTTCGTGGAGTTCGACTACGGCGTGCAGGAGCCCGTCGAGGCCGAGCCCAGCCCCGAGGAGACCGACAGCCACGAGAAGCCCCGCCGGGAGTTCGCCGGCCAGGAGCAGGTGGAGCGCTTCTACGAAGACGGCACCATCGAGCACTTCTGCGACGGTCCCTGCGACCCGGAATAGCGGCGGCTCCTGAGCATGGCCGTCGTCCCCGCCAACGCACCCACCCTCGCCAGACAGGCGCTGGACAACCTGGTCCACCAGTTCGCCCGGCCCATGGACTTCCTGCGAGAGCTGGTCCAGAACAGCATCGACGCCGGCTCGCCGCGGGTGGAGGTCTGGCTGCGCTATCGTGCGGACGCCGGCGTGCTCGAGGTGCACGTGGACGACTTCGGCGAGGGCATGGACGAGGCCATCGTCGACGACCAGCTCACCCGCATGTTCTCGTCCACCAAAGAAGGCGACCTCACCAAGATCGGCAAGTTCGGCATCGGCTTCACCTCGGTCTTCGCCATCGGCCCCGAGGCCGTGCTGATCCATACCGGGCGCCACGGCGAGGCCTGGGAGCTGCTCTTCCACGCCGACCGCAGCTTCGACAAGACCCGGCTGGACCACCCGGTCACCGGCACCCGCATCACCGTCTTCGAGCAGATCGAGCTGCAGCGGGTCCCGGAGTTCGTGCAGCAGTGCCGCTGGGTGCTGCGCTACTGGTGCCGGCACTCGGACACCCCCATCACCTTCTGGGATCGAACCCAGCAGGACCAGGAACACGCGCAGACCCAGGCCGACCCCTTCGCGGCCTTCGAGCAGGCCTCGGCGGCGCCGTCCACGGCGGCGGGGCCAGAGTCCATCAACGAGCCCATGGGCTTGCGCAGCCTCCTGCAGATCGAGCTGCAGGTGGACGACGTCCTGGTGGTGGCTGGCTACTGCGACACCCCCAGCTACGGCTACTTCAACGGCGGGCTCACCCTGATCGAGTCCGGCAACTCCGAGCTGCTCGGCACCTTCTCCGACGCGGTCGGACACATCGCCTTCGAGGTCAAGTGCGACGCCCTCGAGCACACCCTGACCCGCGACAACGTACTGCACGACGAGGCCTGGGGCCGCGCCATGCGGGCCGTCCAGGCCACGGCGCTGCGGCTGCGCCAGCTGCTGCTGGAGCGGCTGGAGCAGGCCACCCGGGCCGGGGAGCCCATCGAGCCCTGGCTGCGATTCCTGGCCCAGGAGTGTGACCGCACTGCGTTCCACGAGCAAGATGACGACTTCGGCCGACGCTGCCTGTTCTACGACATCCGCGGCCAGGTGGTCAGCCTGGCCCGCATCGAGGATCAGGAGCGAGGGCTGGGCTGCGTGCTCCTCCAAGGCGGGGATGCCGCCCTCGAAGCCGCGGTGCTCGAGGCCGGCCACATCGTGCTCCCCGACAAGCCCGAGATCCGCGCCCTGCTGCTGGCGGCCTTCGAGCCCCCAATGTTGCCCTTGCGCCCCAAGCGGCGTCACCTGGCCCAGCTTCCCGAGCTGTTCTGCCTGGCCGAGGTCACCGCCGAGGCAGAGCTCAGCCGCGCGGAGCGGCAGCTGCTCGAGGAGTGCAACGCCCTGCTCCACCGGGCGGTGGGCCAGGGGGTCGGCGCGGTCGTGGGTGGCTTCCACGGCGACGCCCAGCACGAGCAGGGCCCCTTGGCCCTCGAGGGCCCGCCCGAGGGGGGCCTGTTCCGTCGGATGGCGCCCGCCACCGTGCGCCTGCCCCTGTTCGTGCGCGAGCGCTCGGTGCTGGTGGACCGCAGCCACCCCACCTTCCACGCCATCCTGCTGGCGGCCCAGGACGATCTGCACCTGGCCGCAGCCAGCCTGGCCCACCTGCTGCTCGACGCAGCCGACGTGCGCCGGGGCGGGCCGTGGGAGAAGGTGCTGGCCGACGCGTGGGAGCGCAGCCAAGAGGCGAGCCCATGAGCGGCATGGAAGACCTCATCGCGCGCAGCCGTTCCCCGGGCACCTTCGTTGAACGGCGGGAGTTCACCCTCTCCCGCGACAAGGCCGTCGACAAGCTGCGGGAGTTCTCCCTGCGGCACCCGGCTGGCTACGTGCTCGAGCTGGTGCAGGCGGCCGTCTTCGCAGGCGCCACCTACATCGCCATCGACGTCAGCGACACCGCGGTCCTGGTGGCCTGGGTTGGCGGGCGTGCCTGCACCGCGGCCCAGCTCGAGAACATCTTCGATCACCTCTTCCTCGCCCGCACCGACCCGGCCACCCGGCACCTCAGCCAGCTGGCCATCGGCCTCAACGCCCTGCTGCAGCGCGAGCCCAAGCTGGTGCGCATCGAGAGCGGCGATGGCACCGTCGAGGGCACGGTCAGGGTCGATCTGGACCGGAACGGAGGCGGGGCCCTGGGGCGTCCTCAGCAGCCCATGGCGGGCACCTACCTGCTGGTGCAACTGCGCACCGGCTGGCTGGACCGCTTCGACGGTCCCGAGTTCCACGCCGAGGAAGCCCTGGTCGAGAGCCGCTGCGTCCACTCACCCGTGCCCATCCTGCTCAACGGCCGCGCGCCCTTCGGCTACCGCCCCAGCACCCAGCTGCACATGTTCGGCACCGAGGACGAGCAGAGCTTCCAGCAGGACGGAGCGCGGGGGGTGGTGGCCATCCCCGGTGTTCGGGAGCGCGCGACCTCGAGTCGCTCGCCCATCGGCGTGCGGCTGGTGGTGGGTGGAGTGTGGATCACAACGATGGACCTGCCCGTCCTGGGCCGGGCTCCCGGGGGCGTCCCCCTGGTGGGCGTGCTCTGCGACGATCGCCTGCGCAAGACCGCCGATCAGAGCGATATCGTGCAGGACAGCGCTTTCGTGCGGCTGCTGCACATGGCCCAGCCCCACGCCACCACCCTCATCCGTCGCAGCGCCGGCGAGAGCTGGAAGCCTCCCGGCCTCCCGCCGATCCCCCACGAGGCGCCCGTCGGTGAGCAGGTCGTGGCTGGGCCAGCCCCCGAGGCGCTCCCCATCCCGATAGGACAGCTCGGCGTGCGGCCGGTGGTGTCCCCCGGTGAGCTCAGCGGGCTGCCTGCTGGGACCAGGTTGTTCTGGTGCCGGCCTGAAGATGCAGTGCAGATCGAGGCGTCCGCGGACCCCAGCAGGTTCCCGTTCCCCGTCCTGCAGCTCAGTGCCGGGCAGGCCCGCACCCTCGCCGCAGAGTGTCCCGGTCTCTCCCTCGCCCCCCTGGCCAGCCCCGCCGACGTGGAGTTCGTCCACAATGCCCTCGAGCGGCGACGGGAGGTCGGCCGCCTCGAGGCGAGCTTCCACCACCGAGGTGTCCAGCTGGGCCTCGCCTTGCGCCTGGATCTGGCTGGCTGTGCCGACGCCATCAGGGCCGAGCCCGGCGAGATCCCGCTGTCCGTGGGCGCCGCCTCGCGCAGCGCCTGGTGCGGTGCCCTGGAGCTGGATCTCCCCGGGGTCAGCGTCCACCTGGTCGCCGCGGGGGATGAGCCGGAGCTTGCTCTCCGCGAGGCCGTGGCCGAGCGCGTGGTCGCCGAGGCCTGGCGCTGGCTGCTGCCGGGCCCGCAGCAGATCCCCGGAGACGGCCCCGAGCTCCGCGACCTGCGCTGCGCGCTGCTGCGGGAGTCCCTGCGCCCGCTCTTCGTGGAGGGCCCCAGCGGCGTGACGCTCGAGCCCATCTTGCTGGGCCTGACGCCGGGCCAGAGCCTCGCGGTCATGGAACTCCCCCTGGCGGACGCGGTGGACGGGGCGCTCACCCTGCGCCGCTTGCTGGAGGCCCAGGGCAGCCAGGCCGTGATCCAGCTGGCGAGTGAGGCGGAGCGGTCCCGCCTGGCCCCCCTCGAGGCCATGCTCGGGTGGGGGCACCTGGCGGCAGGCCAAGACGACGCGCTGCCTGTGTGCTGCGTAGGCTGCTCCGCGGGGGGCTGGCATGCCATGAGCCGCAGGGAGCTGGCCTGGGAGAGCTATGGCCACATCCTCTTCGTGCCCCGGAGCTTCCGGACGCCACCCCAGCTGGCGCAGTGGGCCCGACGCAGCACCGCGTTGCCGATCATCGGCCTGGTCTCCGCTCCTGGGGCCCCGGACAACATCGGATGGTCCGAGGGCTTGCGCTTGCTCACCCAGGAGCTGCGTCGCCTCGAGCGCACGAAGGACTGGGAGGAGCTGGCCTGCGATGGCTCCATCGCCAGTCAGAGCATGGCCATGGGCGTCATGGCGCTCTCCATCCTCGAGGCCATCCCCAAGAGCGGCGCTGAGGCTCTGTGGGAGACGCCTTCCGCGGCGTCTTCCCCCGTCCAAGATCATCCCCCGGTGGTGCCCGTGGGCGGCGCCCTGCCGCTGGGGCAGGACACCATGGCCTTGAGCTTCGACCACCTCCGCGCCTTGGAGCGCGTTCTCCCACCCGGCTCTCTGCGGCTCTACCTGGATGACGGGCCCGAGGGCTACGGCTGGGGCGGCGACCCCGTCGGCTGGGTCGCCCGCCGAGAGGTGCGCGGCGCGGGCCTGGAGGGTTGGATCGGCCTGCGTGCACCCTTCGATCCCACGGCTGGCGTCTTGCTCCACTCCTCGCGCACGCTCCATGCCCTGTACGACGGGGAACAGAGCCTGCCCGTGCACGGCCTGGTCAGCCTCCCGCCGGGTTCGTCCTTCCCCAGCGAAGATCAAGAAGAGCTGCTCATGCTCGAGCGCCTGCTGCTCTACCAGGGCCTGGCGAGCCTGTTGGGGGGTGGGGAGATCCGGGGCGAGCAGAGGGAGGCGGCGCGGCACTACGCGGCGGCCTTCGCCATCGATGCCTGGCGACGGGGCAGGCTTGACCGGGGAGGCGCGCGGGAGCTAGCCATGGCTGTGCCTTGTGCCCCCTACGGCAGCCTGTACGACTGGCTCTCCCTTGGCGAGCGGGGTCCTCGTCCTGGCTCGCTGCACCCCGTCCTGGCACGGCTCGCCAAGGCAGGCCCCATCGCCGCAGGACAGACCAGAGGTGGGCGGGAGGATCTCGAGCAGCGCTTTCAGCGGGCTCTGGGCTACGATCACGAGCTCGAGGTCGCGCTGGATCTGCAGTACCTCGAGGACCCTGCAGAGCGTGTGCGCCTCGTGGAGCGTGGTCGCAGCAGCGGCCCCGTGCTGCTGCTGAACCTGCGCAACACCATGGTCACCCGGGTGGTGGATGGCGGCGGCTATGGCTTCGGGCTGGACGGTCCCACCAGAGATAGCCGCTCGGATCGCGACCTCCAGCGTGCCAGGAGCCTGCTGCTGCTGGAGATGGCCTGGCGGCTGGTGCGCTGGGCGCGCAAGCGTGGGCACACCCTCGAGCTTCATGCCATCCATCGCGTGCTGCTGGCGGCGAACCTGGACGGCTGATCTACAGGCTGCGGCGCGTGGGAACGGGCCGTGGGGTCAAGGGCTGCGCGAGCACCGGCACACCGCGCGCGTCTCCCCAGCGCTCGAGCTCGGGCAGCAGGGCAGGGGAGGCGCAGAAGCGGCGTTCCCGGTAGATGCGGCAACCCCGAGGCACCAGCTCACCGGCGGGGGGAGCGTGCCAGGGGTCCAGGTGGCGGCTGGCGCGCACCTCGGTGCCCACCACCTCGCTGGAGAGGTGCAGCACCAGGCCGGCGACCAGGGCCTGGGGCACGTCCCGGGGCAGGGGGATCCCCGGGAACCAGAACGGTCCCACCCTGGACCGCGACAGCCGCAGCAACCGCCCCCCCAGGGCATCGTGCAGCTGGGCGTGGAGCGCCACGAGAGAAGTGAGGGCATGGCGCGCCAGCAGGTGACGCAGGCCCGGGTGAACCCCGACGGCCCGTTGGCTCAGCTGCACATCCAGGGCTCCGCCCCCGCTGATGGGCGCTGGCGCCGCGACCTCCAGGCGGACCCGCTCCCAGGCGCTGCCGACCGCGAGGTGATCGTAGGACAGCTCCACGACTGGGACGCCGTCGCTTCGCTTGAGCACCGCGACCAGGCGAGAGGCCGGAAGGATGTCGTGATTGCGCAGCAGGCGGTGCAGGCGCTGCCGTGCCTCGAAGCGAGCGCCCAGGGCCTTGTCCAGGGCGTAGGCCCGCTCGATCTCCAGCTGGGACAGATCCGCGTGGGCTCCCGCCGCCCGCGCCTGGCCTTGCTCGGCGCGGGCGCGCTCCAGCCAAGGCAGGGCGGGCAGGCCCGCCCGAGAGTCGATCTCCGCAGGCAGCAGCAGGCCGCCCGAGCAGTCCGGGTCCAGCGCCTCGAGCAGGGTGATCTGCTCCCTGAGGGGGACGTAGTCGCCGTGGGGGGCCAGCGCCTCGAGCCCGGCGCGAAATGCTCGCAGGTAGGTGCCCACGCGGGCATCGGGCAGCTGCATCAACGGTCCGCGTCCAGCCAGCCATCCACCTCGGCCAGGGCCGCGTCGCGCAGGGCTCGGTCTGCCGAGGCTCGCGCCCGCTCCCGGCTGACCTCCTCGAGGTCCCCGGCCAGATCCTCGCCTTCGATGTTCACGCGGGCCTCGAGCTGGGCGCTCAGCCCGGGGAGCACCTCGACCAGCAGGTGCTGGGTCTGAGCGATGTAGCTCTCGGTGGCTTGCATGGCGGCGCCCAGCTCGTCCAGGGAGCTCTGCAGCTCGGCCACGACCAAGGGGGCGTCGGCCGCGAGCCCCAGGGCCTGGATGCGGCGGCCGGCGGTGTCGGCGTTCGCACGGGCGGCCTGCACGAAGCCGGCCATCTCCTGGTAGAGATCGAGCATGGTGTCACGCAGGGAGCGCGCAGGGTCGAGCTCGGCGCGCAGCAGGCGGGCCTGGGCTTCGAACAGCTCCACCAGCAGCGTCTCGTGGCGCAGCTCGAAGTGGAGCTTGTCCAGCAAGCCGGTCCTGCCCGCCACCGGCTCTTCGCTGGACTCGATCTCCCGCAGGGTGCGCTCGAGGGCGTCCAGGCGCGAGGCACCCCGCCGCCGGTTTCGCTCGGCGCCCACGATCTCGTCATTCATGGACTCGACCGCGCTCTGCAGCTCGAGGGCGCACAGCTGCAGCTCGTCGGTGAAGGCCGCGGCACGCCCCAGCTGACGGGTGACGGCCTGGTAGCGTTCGAGCAGGCCTTCTGTGGCTGAGCTGCGCTCCAGCAGCCGCTGGCGTCGGTTGAGGCTGCGGACCAGGGAGGCCAGCAGGCCCGTGTCGCGGTCGCGCTGCTCGAGCTCTTGGAGCTGAGCCCCTTGGGTCTGCAGGGCGCCCAGCTCTTGTCCCAGCTCCTGGCTGATGGACTGCTGGGTGCGCACCAGGGAGCCCACGCGGGTGAGCGCTTGTTTGTTGTCGGCGCGGACCTGTTCCCGTCGCCGCTGGAGCGCCGCCTGGGTGGGACGCTCACCCTGGTAGGCCGCGGGGGGAGGAACTGCGAAGGCCTGGGGCATGGACCACACCTATTGCTTTACGCTGGCGATGGCCCGCTCCGGGAGCCTTGGTGATCACGACAGCGTGATAGGGAAGACACCCACGCCGAGGACGCGAAATGCTCAAGGACATCGACCTCTCGCGGAAGCTGGCCAAGCCAGCCTACAAGGCCAGCAAGGAACAGCTGGAGCTTCGGCTCACCAGCCTCGAGCGCCGCGCCCGCGAGCTCGGGATCCCGGTCCTGATCGTCTTCGAGGGCTGGAACGCGGCGGGCAAGGGCACCCTGATCAACAAGCTGATCCTGCCCATGGATCCCCGCGGCTTCACCGTGCATGCCATGCGGGAGCCCACCGAAGAGGAGCAGCTGCGACCCTTCCTGTGGCGCTACTGGACCCGCCTCCCTCCCCGCGGTCGCTTGGCCATCTTCGACAGGTCCTGGTATCGCAGGGTGCTGGACGACCGCATCGAGGGCCGAGCCGACCGCCTGGCCGTGGAGCAGGCCTTCGACGACATCGCCTCCTTCGAGCGGCTGCTGGCCACCGACGGCACCTTGATCCTCAAGTTCTTCCTGCACATCTCGAAGAATGAACAAGCCCAGCGCTTCGAGGAGCTCCGGGACAACCCAGCCACCGCCTGGCGGGTCACCGACCGGGACCTCGCCCAGCACGAGCGCTACGAGACCACGGTCCAGGCTGTCGACCAGATGCTGGCCCGGTCCGACGCCGACTTCGCCCCGTGGGTGGTGGTCGAGGCCCACGACACGCGCTTCGCCGCCATCAAGATCCTCACCACCGTGAGCAACGCCCTGGCGCGGCACATCGCCGCCAAGGAGCAGCAGGCCGAGCGGGATCGCCTCGAGCTCCCCGTCACGCCCCTGCCGGGCAACATCACCACCAGCATGCTGGACAAGGTCGATCTAAGCCTCACCCTGGACCGCGACACCTACCACAAGCGCCTGAACGCGGCTCAGAGACGGATCCACGAGCTCCACCACGAGATCTACACCCGCCGCATCCCGGTGGTGCTGGTGTACGAAGGCTGGGATGCCGCCGGCAAGGGCGGCAACATCCGGCGCTTGACCCAGAGCCTGGACCCGCGGGGCTACGAGGTCATCCCCATCGCCGCCCCCAACGATCTCGAGAAGGCCCACCACTACCTGTGGCGCTTCTGGACCTCGTTCCCCAAGGCTGGCCACATCGCCATCTTCGACCGCTCCTGGTACGGCCGGGTGATGGTCGAGCGCATCGAGGGCTTCTGCAGCCAGGCCGAGTGGCGGCGGGCCTACCGCGAGATCAACGAGATGGAGCGGAACCTCGGCAACTTCGGCACTGTGCTGCTCAAGTTCTGGATCCACATCGATCAGGCCACCCAGCTGCAGCGCTTCGAGGACCGCCAGGCCAACCCCCACAAGGCTTGGAAGATCACCGACGAGGACTGGCGCAACCGCGACAAGTGGGACGACTACCGCGTGGCCGTCGACGAGCTGCTGCTGCGCACGAGCACACCCCAGGCGCCATGGCACGTCATCGAGTCCAACTGCAAGCTCCACGCCCGGGTCAAGGCCATCGAGACCGTCGTCGCCGCCATCGAGCGGCGCCTCGAGATCCAGGGGCTGTGAGCTCGGTCACGGTCCACCCAGCCCGAGCCCTTCAGCGTTGTCGTGGCCGGTCAGGGTGACGATCCCTTGGTCACCCCTGGAGGATGTGTCCGTGTCGTGCTCGAAGAAGAAGGGTGCCAAGCCCAAGCCCGGTGGCTTCGTCTGCAAGAGCTGCGGCGTGGGGGCCAAGAAGAAGGACAAGCTCTGCAAGCCCAAGCGCGTCGGCTGAACCGCGCTGGTCGCCGCGTTAGCCACCTGCCCATGGCCAGCGCACACCCCACCTCCATTCTCAGCGCCAGCGAGCTGCTGGCCAGGATTGTCCTCGCGCAGCAGCGGTGCATCCTGGCCCAGGTCCCAGGCGTCCCGGCGGGGGACGACCCCGAGCCGCTGCATCGTATGCGCACCTCCACCAGGCGTCTTCGGGCCGTGCTGAAGCTCTCCCGCGGGGTGCTGCCCCGGCGGGAGCGGAGGCTGCTGAACGACGAGCTGGCGTGGCTCGCCCGATGCCTCGGGCCCGTGCGCGACCTGGACGTGATGATCGCCGAGCTGCCCAGGCTCCTCGGGCCCGTCGTGTCGGGGCCGCACGACGCCTCCATGACCTCCCTGACAGACTGGCTGGCCGAGCGCCGCCTGCTCGCTCGCGCCCCCCTCGGGGCCACCCTGGCCGGACCACGCTTCGAGGGGCTGCTGAGCCTGCTGACCGACGCGTCGGTGTCGCCCCACCGGCGCAAGGCCTCGCTTCCGGCGGCGACCCTGCTGCGGCCCAGGCTGCTCGAGCAGCTCCGGTTGTTCGAGGCCCAGGCCGGCACGCTGTCCACAGCCAGCTCCAGCGACGATCTGCACCGGGTGCGCATCCTCAACAAGCGCCTGCGCTACGGCTGCGAGCTGGCTCAGCCCGTGCTGCCGACGGCGGTGTTCGCGTCCACCCTGGACATCCCCCACGATCTGCTCGGCGCCCACCAGGACGCCGTGGTGGCCGGGGCCATCATCAGGGAATTCCAAGCCACCAGGCCCGCGCCAGCGCAGCCGATCCTCAACGCCTGGCAGGCCGCGCTGCTCCGGCAGGCAGCTGGGCTGCGGCTGGACTTCTTCGCCCAGCTGCCCCGGGTCATCCAGGTCCTCGGCGATCCAGCCCACCCCCAGGAGGGTTCCTTGGCGGCCGCGCTGGCCTGATCAGCGTTTCTCGTCGCCGGACTTTCGGGGCCTGAACTCTCGCGCTCGCCGCTCCTCGGCCTCACGGGCGCGCTTCCGGGCCCGCCGGTACAGCCAGGCCTGGGCCTCGAAGGGCTTTCCGTCGCCGGGCTGCACTCGGCTCCAGCCGCCGTCCTCGCCCAACTCCCGCGCCTTGACGTTGTCGGAGAAGTAGGCGTCGAGAATGCGCTCGAGCTCCAGACGCAGGGGCTCGGACTGGACCGGGAACACCACCTCCACCCGACGCTCGAGGTTGCGGGTCATCCAGTCCGCACTGCCCAGGTAGACCTGAGGCTGGCCACCGTTGTGAAACCAGAAGATGCGCGCGTGCTCGAGGTAGCGGCCCACGATGCTGATGACGCGGATGTTCTCGCTCACGCCCGGGACACCTGGCTGCAGGCAGCAGATGCCGCGCACATTGAGATCGATGCGCACACCGGCGCAGGAGGCCTTGTACAGGGCCTTGATCACGTCCCGGTCGATCAGCGCGTTGATCTTGGCTCGGATGTGGCCCGGGTTTTCCGGCGTGGACTTCTGGGCTTCGCGTTCGATGAAGGAGAGGATGCGGGGCTTGAGGTCTGTGGGCCCAACCAGCAGCTTGTTCCAGCCCGCAGGCTGGGACCAGCCCGACAGGGCGTTGAACACCGCGCTGAGATCCGAACCCAGGGCGTCGTCGCAGCTCATCAGGCCCAGGTCACTGTAGATCCGAGCGGTCTTCTCGTTGTAGTTGCCCGTGCCCAGGTGGAAGTAGCGCCGGATGCGATCGGGATCGCGGCGGACCACCAGCGCGGTCTTGCAGTGGGTCTTGAGGTTGGCCACGCCATAGATCACCTGCACGCCGGCGCGCTCCAGCCGTCGTGCCCAGTGGATGTTGTTGGACTCGTCGAAGCGCGCCTTGACCTCCACCAGCGCGGTGACCTGCTTGCCATTGGTCGCGGCGCGCTCGAGGGCCCCCGCCACCGAGGAGTCGGGCGTGCCCCGGTACATGGTCTGCTTGATGGCCAGCACCCGAGGGTCGTCGGCCGCTTGCTGCAAGAAGCGCGCGACCGGCTCGAAGTCCTGGTATGGATGCTGCAGCAGCACGTCCCCTTCGCGGATCACGTCGAAGACGGACTCCGAGGCGGGCAACTCCGGCACGGCCTGCGGGGGCTGGGGGGGGAAGCGCAGCCCATCGAAGCCCGGCAGATCCGCCAGCCCGAACCACGCACGCAGGCCGAGGGGGACGTCGCGGAGGAACAAGGCGCCGGGTGTGGGCGCCAGCCAGTCCAGCAGGAAGTCCCGCAGCTCGGGCGACGCGCCCTGCTCGAGCTCCAGGCGCACGGTGCGGCCCTCGCCACGATCCAGCAGCATCTCCTGCATGGCCTCGAGGAAGCCGGCGTCGAGCTCTTCGTCAACGGCCAGGTCCGCCCCGCGGGTGAGCCGGAACGCAGCGCTGTCCACCACGCGGTGGCCCTCGAACAGGCTACCCAGGTTCGCCCGCACGACCTCTTCGAGCAGCGCCGCGCACCACGCGCCTTCGGGGCTGGCCATGGGCATGAAGCGCGGCAAGGAGCCGACGAGCTGCACCAAGCCATGGCGGCGGCCGCCATCCTGCGGCGCCTCGAGGGCCACCAGCAAGGTCAATGTCTGATGGGCCACGCGCGGCCAGTCCACGCAGCCTTCGAGGGAGCGATCCGTGCATGGCGAGGCCTGGGTGGGCAGGGCCAAGGGCGTCAGTAGCGGGAAGATGTTGGTGTGGAAGCGGTCATCCAGGGCCTCGCGCTGAGCGGTGCTCCAGCGCGGGGGGGGAAGGATCTCGATGCCCTGTTCCGCGAGGGCCGGCTCGAGCACTTCACGCCAGGTCGCGGCCTGGTCCTCGACCATGGCGTGGATGGCGTCATGGATCTCCTGGATGCGCTCTGTCGCGGCCAGGGATGGGGGGCCGTGGACATCGGGCAGGGCCTCGCGCTGGGCCCGATCCACCCGGACCATACAGAACTCGTCCAAGTTGGAATCGGTGATGGCCAGGAAGCGCACCCGCTCGAGCAGCGGGTTGTTCGGGTCTCTGGCCTCCTCGAGCACCCGCAGGTTGAAGTCGAGCCAGGAGAGCTCACGGTCGAACATGTAGTCCTTGATCTTCCAACCCATGGGGCAGACTCCAGGTCTAGGCGAGCTCGACAGGCGCGCCGAAGATGTCCTCGAACAACATGGCCTTCTCGGAGAATGCCGCGCGTTCGTAGTAGAGGTCCACAGCTGGTCGAATCCGGAGCCGCAGGCGCTTGCCTTCGCGCTCCACGATCACCTCGTCCACAACCGCTTGACCTGTGCGGTCCAGCACGTCGCCCAGGCGCAGCAGCCCCACCAGCCGGAGCACAAGCAGGCGCTCCTCCCGGCTCAGGGTGGCGAAGCCGGGGTCGTCCCCGCTCGGCGCCCCCGCGCGATGGTGACGCACCACGGTGGAGACCACGTTGTGTTCCCGACGGCCGAGCCCGAAGACCTCGCTGGCCTGGAGCAGGTACTCACCGTGGCGGTCGTGATCCTTGTGGTGGATGAAGGTGCCGATGTCGTGCAGGATCGCTGCGCACTCCAGCAGCAGGCGCTCCCGCGGCCCCAGCCCGTGCATCGCCTCGAGCTGGTCAAAGAGGGAGAGGCTCAGCTTGGCCACCTGCAGGGCATGCTGCTCGTCGAAGTGGAAGCGCCGCCCAAGGTGCACGGCCGAGGTGCGCACCAGGCTGTGGAGCGCGCCCGTACCCAGGCCAGAGACCTCAGCGGCCAGCTCCTTGAGGATGCCGGTGCGGACGCTGGCCGTGGGGATCACCACGCGCTCGGCCCGGGTCTGCTTGAGCAGGTAGTGGTAGACCAGCAGCGCGGGCACGAAGGCCTCGGCCTTGGGCCACGGCATGCCCAGCTTGCTGGCGATGCGGTCCGGCGAGCCGCTGCGCACCTCGCGGACGAAGGTGGCGAAGTCACCGGCGGACATCACGCTCAGCCCCTCGGGGCGGTCGGGCTGCGCCTGGTGCGCCACGAAGCGAACCTCGCCACCCACCGCCACGAACAGGTCCACGTCCGCCAGGTCCATCCCGTCCGCCACCCTGGCCACCGCCTGGCGCACGTGGCGCCGTCGAAGCCGGAGCACGTCGCTGGGGGAGCCGCTCTCGGCCGGCACGATCTCCTGCAGGCGCACCGAGCCCATGGGGAGGGTGTGCGTGGCCGAGATCTCACCCTGCTGCAGCAGCGTGATCTCGGTGGAACCACCGCCTACCTCGACGATCAGGCAGCTGCCGGTGGAGAGGTCGTAGGCGTCGCTCAGCTCGTCGCGGACGGCCAGGAAGAGCAGCTGTTTCTCGAAGGCGGGGCCGATGATCTCGACGTCCAGCCCATGCCGCAGGTGCAGCTGGTCCAGCACCACCTCGCGGTTGGCGGCTTCGCGCAGGGCCGAGGTGCCCACGGCCCGGACCCGCTGGACCGAGTAGGCCGCCAGCACCCGCTGGAAGTCCGACAACACCGCCAGCAGGCGAGCCAGGGTCTTGCGGCGCACCTGGCCCCGCCGGAACACGTCGCGGCCGAGCTCGAGGGGCTGCTCGAGCTGCTCGAGCACGCGCACGCTGCCCTGCAGGTCGATCTCGGCCACGGACATGCGCACCGCGCTCGATCCGATGTCGATGACCGCCACAACCTGGGATGGATTGGCTTCGCTCATAGGAGGCCTCTCTGTAGCCGTCTCTCGTCTGATATCCGCTTCCGACAGATGGCGAGCCCTGTTTCAACGGGGTCGCAGCACCCGCACTGCATTCCATGCGCCAGGCCCGGAGAGGCCGTGCTTCCAGCTGGGCTGGGCCGCCTCCAGTACGGCGACGTGGGCGGTCTTCAAGACCACATCCACATCGCTGAGCCAGAACACCAAGCGCTCCCAGGTGGGGTTGTGGCCGATGATGAGCAAGGTGCTGCAGGCGCTGGGGGTCGCCCTGAGCTCACCCAGGATGGCGGGGAGGCTCGACCCGTACAGCGTGGGGGTGAAGCGCAGGAGGGTGGGGGCTGGCAGCAGCGTGGCGCAGCGGGCCCAGGTCTCCCGGCTGCGCTGGGCGTCCGAGGCGACGACCGCGTCGGGGACCAGGCCGTACTCGACCATCGCCGCCGCCACCACGGGCGCCGCGCCGCGGCCGCGAGCGTTCAGCGGACGGGCATGATCCGTGGCAGCCCCACTCTTCCAGGAGCTCTTGGCGTGGCGCATCACCAGCAGGCGACGCAACATGTGTCACCTGTCTGCGGGCATGGGCAGGCCGTGGGCTTCGGCCAGCAACATGATGGCGGGGCCGTAGCCCAGCATCATGTCATCCACCTGCTCGACCCCCACGTAGTGCTCGTAGTCCTCGCCTGGGTTGGTGCCGAAGCTGGTGCCCTCGATGCTCAGCTTGCCATCACTGCGCTCGTCGATGCGGCCCATGACGCCGACTGCGGCGGTCACCACCGCGGGGCTCCAGGCGTCGCGATCGAGGGCGCCGGCTTCGATGCCTCGGGCCAGGCCGTAGCCGATCAGCGCGGAGCCGGAGGTCTCGGTGTAGTTTTCGGGATCGTCGCCCAGGGGCTCGTTGATCACTGTGTGCCACAGCCCATCGTCCGGATCCTGGTGGGCCAGGAAGGCCTCGGCCTGGCGCTGGTACAGGGGCTGGATGATCTGCCAGGCCTCGTCTGTCGGCTCGAGCTCGTTCAGCAGCTCGGCGGCCGACACCAGCACCCAGGCGTTGCCGCGGGCCCAGTACACGGCGTCGGCGGGGATGTTGCGCTGGTCCGAGTCGTCCCATGCGTGGTGGTAGAGCTGGTCGTCGGGGTCCCTGCACAGATCGGAGAAGGCCAGGTACTGCTCGACGTAGCGATCCAGGTAGGCGCCGTCGCCGGTGGCTGCGTACATGCGCGCCAGGTAGGCGCCGAACATGAACATGCTGTCGATCCAGACCTGATCGGTCTCGAAGCCGTAGGGATTCTCCAAGCCCCAGTGGGCGATGGCACCGTTGTCCAAGCGCGGCGCGCCGTCGAGGTAGAGGTCCGCCGCGGTGGCGATGGCGGCGTAGTGGGCCGTCCCGTCTTCGAGCATCAGGGTGGCGGCCAGGGTGGAGGGCGACATGGAGTCGGAAGAGGTGAAGCTCTCCGGCTCGGAGGCCTCGAACCCGGGCAGGGCGTCGTCCATCCAGGCCCGGTAGCAGTCCTGCCAGCTGGTCTCGCCGGTGACGGCGTACAAGCGGTGGATGCCGAAGGCCCAGACGGACTGGGTCCAGTCGAACATCAGGCTGCCGCAGCTGTAGTTGCCCACGCCCTGCTCGCCCAGGGCTTCGGCCAGGGGCAGGCTGTCCAGCGGCTGCTCTACGGGGTTGAGGTCGGGGCCGCAGCCGGCCAGGAACAGCAGAAGAGAGGGGCGGAGCATGGGCGTGAGTATAAAGGAAAGCACGGCGGAGGTCGCCTCCGCCGTGCTGGGGCCGCTGCAGGGGCTCAGGGAGCGTCCACGGGCTCCTCATCCATGGGGTCCAGGGCGAAGGGGTCCACCACAGCGCGCAGCATCACGGTCTCGGACGCGCTGGGCAGGTCCTCGGGGGCCAGCTCGTCCTCCATGCCCAGGGTGCTCTCGCCGCTGGGGTCCACTGGCGGAGCGCCCCACAGCGCGCTGGCTTCGGGCTCGACAGTCTCACCGACCGGGTCCACCTCGGCCACGGTGTCCGAGAGCACCGGCACCAGCAGGCGCTCGCCGATACCCAGGCGGCCCAGATCGGTGTCGGGGTTGTAGGCCTCGAGGACCCAGGTGGGGATGCCGTGCTGGTCACGGGCGATGGCCCAGGCCGTCTCGCCCGTGCGCACCCGGTGCTCCTCGACGGCCATCAGGCCACCGCGGCGCTCGAGGTAGCGCTCCAGGCGTCCCTGGGCGAAAGCCTGGCGGGAGTCCAGTACCGCCGCGTCGCTGGTCTCGTCCACCGAGGGCAGCACCAGGCTCTGGCCCGGGTACAGGGGCTCGCTCACGTCCAGGCCGTTGAGCTCGGCCACCGTCTCCACGCTGCTGTCGGCCCAGCGCGCCAGCAGCACCAGGTTCTCGCCGGCCCTCACCTCCACGGTGACGCTGCGGGGCAGATCCTCGGCCACAGTGGCGACGCCCTGGGCGACCTCGATGCCGTCGCTCTCCACGCTGGTGCCCACCGGCGTGAAGACCGAGGCCAGCGGGGGAGGGGAGACCGCGGTGGTGACGGGTTCGGTCTGGATGATGGCCAGGGTGGTGGGGGTCGGCCCTCGCGGCTCGGCGTCCATCTGGCAGGCGACTGCGGAGAGCAGGAACAGGATGAGGCTGCGGTGCATGGGGACCTCCTGGGTCGGGAGCCCGGGACTGGGCAACCAGGGCTAATGCACACGCCGTGCCACTCATAGAATGTCACGTATTCTCAACGATATAGCTCTCCAGCGCCCGCTCCTGCTCCCTCCGCCAGAGCATAGCCGTGCTACGAATCATGTATCACAACATGTCTCAGCAACCATTCGGAACGGAGCGCTCGCCCGGTGGCTCAGCAGCCGTAGCAGCCCCGGCAGCCCACATCGAGGCACGGCGTGGACGTGTAGTCGTCGCAGTCGTTGGCGCTGGGGTAGCCGTTGCCGTCATAGTCACCCAGGCCGCTGCCTGTGAAGGTGTTGCTCTCGAGGTTGGTGATGGTGGAGTCCCAGCAGTAGTAGCCGGCGCCGCCCCACTGGCTGTAGTTGCTGTGGAAGCTGTTGCCGCTCAGGTCCAGGCTGGCCTCGCGGCTCCACACACCGCCGCCGAGATCCGCGCTGCAGTCGTCGAAGGTGGATGACGCCACCTGGCCCTCGTGCAGGTAGAGGAAGAGCCCGCCACCCTGGGGCGCGGACAGGTCCTGGGCCGTGATGCCGGAGAAGTCGACCTCGGAGAACCAGACCGACGCACCGCCGCCCCCGCGGGTGGCGGCCATGTCGGCCAGCACCACGTCCGAGACGCTGCCGATGGAGCTGTGCACGTACAGCCCGGCGCCCTCCTGGGCGGTGTTGCCGCTGAAGCTGCAGGAAGCGACCGAGAAGTCGGCGTCCACCAGCGCCACACCCCCGCCGAAGGCGCCGGCGTTGCCGGTGAAGATGGAGTCCTCGATGGTGCAAGAGCCCGTGCAGTACACGCCGCCGCCATAGCTGGCGTCACCACCGCGAATGGAGACGCCCGACACCAGAGACGCTCCGTTGGCGTTGCCCAGGGTGATCACGGACCCGGTGCCGTCTCCCAGCAGGACGGTGCTCGCGGCGCCAGCCTCGCCCACCAGGCTGATGGCCTTGCCGGCGGCATCGATGGCGCCGCTGTAGGTGCCGGCGGAGACGGTGACCGTGCTGCCGGAGCACACCGCGGCCACCGCCGCGACCACCGTGCTGTAGTCGCCTGGCACCGAGACGTCGCGATTCGGCTGGACAGCGCTGTCACCGTCGTCGCAGTCGTCACCGTCGGTGCAGGCCCAGCTGACGAAGCCATCGCTGTCGGCGTCGGTGCTGCCGTCGTCGGGATCGCCGGAGCAGTCCCGGTCGATGCCGTCGCCGCAGACCTCCGTGGCGCCCGGGTTGATCTCGGGGTCGTCGTCGTCGCAGTCGTCACCGCCAAACCACAGGGCGTCGAAGCCGTCTTTGTCGGCGTCCAGGCTGTCCTGGCCGTCGCAGTCCTGGTCCGCGCCGTCGTAGGGGATCTCATCGGCGCCCGGGTAGACCCCAGGGTCGTCATCGTCGCAGTCGCCGTCGCCGACGGTCACGCCGTCACCGTCGTTGTCGTTGGGGTCGTAGGGGACCGTCTCACCGGTGTCGTCGAGCACCTCGCCCTTGGGGGGACAGGCCACGAGCAGGGAGAGCAGGGGAAGCCAAGCGCGCCGCATCAGGCCCTCCCTTCGCGCCGCCGGCGCAGCCAGAGGGGGAGCAGGAGCAGCGCCAGGGGAGCCGCCGGCACTGCAGGGCTGACACAGCCGCAGGTGCCGCCTGGGGCGATGCCCACGGGAGGGCGGTCGGTGTCGTCGGGGATGTCGGGATCGCTGGTGTCATCCAAGGGAGGATCCCCCGTGTCCACCGGCGCGCCGACCTCGTAGACCTGGATGTTGCCCTCGTAGGGGTAGAGGTTGCGCCCGGTGGCGGTGAGGTAGAGCTCCACGTCCTGGCTGGTGTCGATGGAGAAGCTGACAAGGCCGTCGTCGTCCGAGTACTCGTAGGCGTAGCTGCCCTCGTCGGACATGGCGCAGACCAGCACCCCCTCGCGGGGGACGCCGCCCTGGCTCACGAGCACGGAGAACTCGATCTCGCCCCGGGGCACGATGGGCGGGTGGCTGATCTCGAAGGCTTGGGGCACATCGGTCCAGATGTTGAGCTCGGGATCGCCCATGGCCGTGGAGACGTAGTACTGGCTCGAGGACCGGAACTCCTCGTAGTAGCGCAGGCGCCCGGCCTCGACGGCGTCACCGAAGGCGACGATGTCGGTGGGACCCCTGTCCTCGAAGATGTAGCCCCAGAAGCCCCGCCGCAGGGCGGAACGCCAGTGGGCGCAGTAGGAGCAGCTCGCCGCTTGGCCCACGTAGGCCACGCCGCCCAGGGGGTTGGCCGGGGTGCCGGCCTGGAGCCAGCGCTCGCCGAAGCAGTTGTAGCCGGAGTAGCCCAGGGTCTGACAGGTGTAGCCCACCATGATGGGCAGCATGGGGCCGTTGTGCAGGCCTTCGGGGTCCACGCCGTATGCGGGCCACTCGCAGTTGGAGCCCACCACGCCGTGGTGGGCCGCCCAGCCCACCCCGTCGTTCAGCAGGCCCTCGAAGCGGTCGTAGATGTTCGAGGTGGTGGCGTAGGACCAGATGTTCACATCCGTGAAGCCGGCCTGCTCCATCAAGCCCGCCGCCCAGTTGGCGTCGCCGAAGTAGGAGCAGATGTCGTCGTCGTCGTGATCTTCGTAGATCAGCAGCGCGGCGGAGCGGAAGTAGAAGGGGTCGTCGACGATGGGTGTGCGCTCGTACTGCAGCGTCTTGGCCACCATGGTCTGGATCTCGGTGGCGCTGGTAGCTGGGAAGCGACCGGGCACCACCTCGACGAACAGGTCATCGTCCAGGTTTCCGAAGGTGGTGTCGGTGTTGTAGCCATCCTCGACCGCCATCGCGATGGTGTTCTGATCGGCGGCGATGAGCACATACTCGGGCGCCGGGTCCCAGGTCTCCACCGCCTGCTGCACATAGTCCTGGATCTGCTGGGTGGAGTAGCCGGTCTCCTGAGTGGTCACGATGCGGGCGGGCATCCCCTTGCGCGTCTTCCACTCGGCCAGGGGCTCGAGGTATGGAGCGTAGCTGCTGGTGGTGATGATGAGATAGCGCGCCCCCTCGGCCCGGGCGCTGGCGGGGACGATGGCGGTCAGGGCCAGAGCGAGGGAAAGCAGGTTTCTCATACAGCCTCCGGAGGGCATGCTGGCGTGTGCGCTCACCTGAGAGCAGGCTTGGCTCAAGGGCTGTCGGTGCAGCCGGTGCACTGGTCGCAGGTGATGTTGTCGGGATCGTTGTCGTGGACCTCGGCCGTGACGCTGAGATCCGAGAGGCGACAGGCCACGCCTCCGCCGCTCTCCACCGCGCTGTTGTCGCTGACGTCGGTGCCCGCCATGATGACGCGGGAGCTGTAGGCGCGGATGGCGCCGCCTTCGCCGCCGGCGCTGTTGCCGCTGACCGTGCCCGAGGAGAGCTCCACGGAGGAGTCGGTGCCGGCGTAGAAACCACCGCCGTTGTTCTCGGCCATGTTGTCGGCCACGCTGCAGTCGATCATGGTGGTCTCGGAGTCGTACAGCGAGACGCCGGCGCCCGTGCGCGCGGCGTTGGCCGAGACCTCGACGTTCTCGAGGAACACATCGCTGGCGTGGCGCAAGCGCAGGCCGCCGCCATAGCCGACCGCGACGTTGTCGCTGATCACCACATCTTCGAGGGAGAGGCTGGCGTTGTTGACATAGATGCCAGCGCCATCGTCCGCGTTGTTGCCGGTGATCACCACTTCCACGAGGGTGGGTGAGGAGGCATCCACGAACAGCCCGCCGCCGCAGGCATCCAGGGATCCGTCGTTGTCGGGGTCGAACAGGCTGCCCGCGCCGTTTGTGAGGGTGAAGCCTTGGACCGTGGAGCTGTCGCCGTACTGGAACACCATGACCGAGCCGGCTGCTCCACCGTCGATGGTGGTAGAGCTGGCGCCCTCGAGGGACTGCAGGAACACACTGCCAGCGTCCAGCACGATGTTCTCCTGGTAGCTGCCAGGCAACACGCAGATGATGTCTCCGTCTCGAGCCTCGTCCACTGCTTCCTGGATGCTGGTGGTGTCGCCACCGCCGGCCCAGTCCACCACGATGGTGTCCTCGTCCACGTCGCCGTCGCAGTCATCGTCCAAGCCGTCGCAGTCGTCGATGGCGTCGGGGTTGATGCTGGCGTCGCCGTCGTCGCAGTCATCACCCTGGGTGCAGCTGGCCGACACGAATCCATCGGCGTCGGCGTCGTCCACGCCATCGTCGGGATCGCCACTGCAGTCACGGTCCACACCGTCCCCGCAGATCTCGGCGGCGTTGGGATGGACCGTGGCGTCGTCGTCGTCGCAGTCGCCCTGATCTTCCGTGTAGCCGTCGCCGTCGTCGTCCACGCTGTCGGAGGGGAGCTCGGGGCAGTCAGGGCAGCAGGAGCCGAGCGCTCCGACACATAGGAGCAACGCGAGCAGGGCGGAGGTCTTCATGGGGCTCTCCGAAGAGCGATGTGGCGCGTATAGACGCGCATTGTAGGCGAGAAGGCAGCGCGAGGGCTACCCCTGAGCGTAGACGATGAGTCAAGCCCGCGATGGACGCTATCTCAGGCGTCACGCAGGCCTGCTCGGGGATCGTCCCCCGACCCTCGACGGGGCGAAAGGCTGCGGAGGTCTGGGAGCTAGGCCCGACGACGGCGCAGGCGGATGAGGGCCAGTGCGCCAGCGAACAACCAGGCCAGCCCGGAGATGCGGCCGGCGCCGGTGGCGGAGCAGCCCTGCTCGGGATCGTCGGTCTTGTCGCCCCAGATCCCGGTGTCCGCCAGATCGCAGCCCTCGTCGTACTCGCCGTCGCAGTCGTTGTCCAAGCCGTCGCAGAACTCGTAGGCCGCCGGGAAGATCCAGCCGTTGTCGTCGTCGCAGTCGCCCTCGGAGGCCGTGTAGCCGTCGCCGTCGAGATCGTCGGCGTCGCTCTCGTCCACCGCATCGTCGCAGTCGTCATCCACGCCGTTGCCGGGGATCTCCTCGGCGCCGGGGTAGGCGTCGGGGTTCGCGTCGTCGCAGTCGCCGGCTTCCTCGCTCCAGCCGTCGCCGTCGTCGTCGAAGTTGGAGCTGCCCTCGTCCACGTCGCCGTCGCAGTCGTCGTCCACGCCATTGCCAGGGAGCTCGACGGCGTCGGGGTGGGTGGTGGCCTCGGTGTCGTTGCAGTCGCCTTCGGCCTCGGTCCAGCCGTCACCGTCGTCGTCGTAGACGGTGGTGCCTTCGTCGATCTCGCCGTCGCAGTCGTTGTCCAGGCCGTCCTCGAGCTCGGGTGCGCCGGGGTGGACCGTCTCGTCGAAGTCGTCGCAGTCGTCGCCCCAGGTGCTGTAGCCGTCGTGGTCGATGTCCTCGGACTCGTCATCGACCACACCGTCGCAGTCGTCGTCGATGCCGTTGTCCATCAGCTCGTAGGAGCCGGGGAAGACCGAGGCGTTGGTGTCGTCGCAGTCGCCGTCATCCTCGGAGTAGCCGTCGCCGTCGTCGTCGTAGGCGGTGGTGTCTTCGTCGGTGACGCCGTCACAGTCCTCGTCCACGCCATCTGGGGTCTCGACGGCGGCGGGGTTCACGCCCGCGTCGGTGTCGTCGCAGTCGCCGCCGGCCTCGGTGAAGCCGTCGCCGTCGTCGTCGAACCAGTCCGTGGCCTCGTCCACCTCGCCGTCGCAGTCCTGGTCGATGCCGTCCTCGAGCTCGGCCGCGCCCGGGTAGACGCCCGCGTCGGTGTCGTCGCAGTCATCGCCCATGAACTCGTCGTGCTCGTGGCCGTCCATGTCCTGGTCGTAGTCGGACAGCCCGTCGCAGTCGGTGTCCACGCCGTCGTACCAGATCTCGGTGGCGATGGGGTTGACCGCCGCGTCGGCGTCGTCGCAGTCAGCGCCGCCGTGGGCGTCGGAGTCGTAGCCATCCAGATCCTGGTCGTAGTCGGAGGCCCCGTCGCAGTCGGAGTCTACGCCGTCGTACCAGATCTCGGTGGCGCCGATGTTGATGGCGCTGTCCAGGTCGTCGCAGTCGTCGCCGCCGTAGGCGTCCGAGTCGTAGCCATCGACGTCCTGGTCGAAGTCGGACAGGCCGTCGCAGTCCTGGTCGATGCCGTCGTACCAGATCTCGGTGGCGCCCAGGTTGATGGCGCTGTCCAGGTCGTCGCAGTCGTCGCCGCCGTAGGCGTCCGAGTCGTAGCCATCGACGTCCTGGTCAAAGTCGGACAGGCCGTCGCAGTCCTGGTCGATGCCGTCGTACCAGATCTCGGCGACGCCGAGATTGATGGCGCTGTCCAGGTCGTCGCAGTCGTCACCGCCGTAGGCGTCCGAGTCGTAGCCGTCCAGGTCCTGGTCGAAGTCGGACAGGCCGTCGCAGTCGGAGTCCACGCCGTCGTACCAGACCTCAGTGGCGCCCATGTTGATGGCCGCGTCGGTGTCGTCGCAGTCGTCGCCGCCGTAGGCATCGGAGT